>SFOH01000091.1 GCA_004552485.1 Bacteroidales bacterium
GCTCAGCGCATGGTCCACTTGAGGGCCAGGGTGGGGTTGCAGTAGAAGGTGCCGGCGGAGGCGGAGGTGGGGTAGATGAAGTTGTTGCTCATCTCAATCTCGGTGCCGATGCTCAGGCCTGTCTTGCGCGCGCCGCGCAGGCTGTCGAAGTTGAACCAGAACTGAGGCTCGGTGATGAAGATGAGGTCGTGGTCGCCGTTGATGTGGCGGTTGAGCCAAAGGTCGGCAAAGCCGCTGAAGGTGAACATGCCTCCGCGGGCGAAGGAGACGCTCCACACGCCGGTGAGCTGGAACGAGGGGAAGGCTCGGTTGCCGTGGCCCTTGAAGTATTGCTTGTACATGGCCTGGAGGCTGAGCGTGCGGCGGAAGTCGGCGCTGTGGCCGTTCCATGCGCCGCCGAGGAGGAGTGCGTGCTGGAACTGGCTGGCGTATTCGGAGGCGTGGCCGCTGGTGAGGCCGCCGTTGTATTCGATGTGGGCGGCGAACCCGTTCTTGATGTTGAACTCGCGTGAGAACTCGAGGTAGGCGCCTTTCATGCCCTTGCGGTAGAAGTCGAAGTCGACGAAGTAGAAGATTGAGCCGAGGCGGTCGGGGCGGAACTGTTCGATGGTGGCGGTGAGCTTGGCGCGGTCGGCCTCGCTGTCGGGATAGAGGTTGCGGCCGAAGTCATAGTGGAGCTGGACATCGACCTGGGCCAGGGCGCCGAGGGCGGCCACGAGAGCGGACAGAGCAATAAGGATTCGTTTCATAAGTGTGGGATTCAGAATAAAAAAAGAGTGAGAAAAATGCGTTTTGGCTTATAGTTTAATTGGCGGCAAAGGTACGAAAAAGTCGCCGTTCCCGCAAACAAATTTTTCGGGCGCCATTCAGAGTTTTCATAATCCCGGGGGGGTGTTTGGCGGGGCAATCTCGCGTCAGCGCTGCGGCTCTGCGGCCGAGTCGGCGAGGAGCGCGGCGAGGTCGGTGAAGGCGGAGATGACGTATGTGGGAGAGGCGGTGAGCAGCGTCTCGCGCGGCTGGTTGCCGTAGGCGGCGGCGCAGGTTCGGGCCCCGGCCGAGGCTCCCATCTGAATGTCGACGACGGCATCGCCCACCATGAGGCAGGCGCCGGGCTCCCAGCCCCGGTCGCGGCACAGACGCAGCACGGCGTCGGGGGCGGGCTTGGCGCGGGGCACGTCGTCGCCGCCGACAATCTGCACGAAGAGGTCGCGGATGGCGAGGTGGTCGAGGTAGTCGGTGAGCGATACGCGGCTGCGGCTGCTGGCCACGGCCAGGTCATAGCCGTCGCGGCGCAGGGCCGTGAGCGTCTCGCTCACGCCGGGGAAGAGCGAGGCTGTCATGCCGCGGCGCGTCGCGGCGGCGATGCGGCGGTATGTGTCGGCGAAGAGCTGCCCCAGCCCGGGGATGCCCGGCCAGAACATGGGGCCGATTTCCTCCATCTTCACGCCTATCATCGAGCGGCACTCCGCCTCCGTTTTCTCCGCCAGGCCAAGCTCGCGGATGGTGGCACGGGTGACCACGACTATCTCCGGCGCAGTGTCGGCGAGCGTGCCGTCAAAGTCGAATATGAGGTGCTTTGTCTTTTCCATAATGTTGTGTCTTTGCGGTTTGTGCATTATTGGCGAAACTTCCCTTTGAGCAAGAGGCGTATGCGGCGCTTGAGAGCGGCCATGCGGCGTGCGCGGCCATAGAGTCGCACGTAGCGGCGGACGTCGCAGTCGCGCATGGCCTCGTAGAACGGGCGCTTCTCGCCGGGCCCATGGGCGAGGATGTAAGCCACCGCCGCCTGCACATCGTCGGCCGACATTGTCTCCTGCATCATCCGCGTCTGCTCCCCACGCCCCGCGACGTGCCCTTCGAGCACATTGCAGCGCACGTATTCCATGACGCTGTCCGCGAAACGTCGCTCCACGTAGAGACGGAAAGCCTCGCCTCCCACGCCCCAGTCGCGGCACGTGGCGAGGAATTTGCGGTGGACCGTGCGGTAGATCTCCAGGCGGTCGGGGATGTGGCGCGAGCGGTTGTTGCCCTTGGAGTAGATGAAATAGTCGAGCAGGACATCGTCGACGACCCGCATCGTCTGTGCCCGCGGGTAGACGCCTAAGTTGAACACCTCGTCCTGCTGAATCCGCAGCGGCTCGGCCTGCAGCCCATGCTCCTCCAGGAAGCCGCGCCGGTAGACCTTGTTCCACATAAAGCCGTTGTTGAAACGCATGCCGCACAGCTCCGGCACGTACGCCCTGCGTATCTCCTCGTTCGAGCGCAACGTCTGCGGCGCAAACCGCAGCACCGTCCGTCTCCCCGTTGCCGCGTCAATCTCGCAATAGCTGAACACCAGCACGTCCACCGGCGCCTCATCGAGCCTCGCCGCGATGGTCGACAAGGCATTGGGCAGAAGCAAATCGTCCAGGTCGTAGAACATCACATACTCGCCGCGGGCCACGGCCATACCCTTGTTGCGGGCGGGTCCCAGCCCCTCGTTGCGGCTGTGGATGACGCGCACATTCGCGTGCTCACGCGCCGCCGCGTCGCACAGCCCGGCCGAGCCGTCCGTGGCGCCGTCGTCCACGAGAATCACCTCGAAGTCGCCGTAGTCCTGCGCCATCAGCGCCGCCATCCCCCGGCCGAAAAACCGCGACACATTGTAAACCGCAACGACAACACTAAACCTCATGACACCTGTCCTTTTCTTGGTAAAACTTCTAAATTAATGACCTGTTCAATCGCCCTCGCCTTCATAGGCGAAGAGCCGGC
>SFOH01000092.1 GCA_004552485.1 Bacteroidales bacterium
CTCAACGTAACATTTGACTGGTTCAACCGCGAGACCCGCGACATGCTTGCCCCCGGCTCTGAACTTCCCGCCGTCCTGGGTGTTAGCGCTCCTTACGGCAACAACGGTAAACTCCGCACCAACGGCTGGGAGCTGTCCATCAACTGGAATCACTCCTTCGGCGATGCCGACGTATTCGCCACATTCAACATTGGTGATGCCCGGACAAAAATCACCAAGTGGCACAACCCCTCCGGTATCCTTTACTCCTACCTGCCCTACAGCGGCAACTACACTGAAGGCACCTACTTCGGCGACATCTGGGGCTTTGAGACAGACCGCTACTTCACCAAGGACGACTTCACCTGGGACGCAGCAGCCAAGAAATACGTCCCCGTTCAAGGCATAGCTGACCAGTCAGGTCTCGAGAGCCAGCAGTTCACCTACGGCCCCGGCGACATCAAATTCAAGGACCTCAACGGCGACGGCAAGATTGACGCCGGCAAAGGCACCAAAGGTGACCACGGCGACCTCAAGGTTATTGGTAACGCTCTCCCCCGCTATGAATATTCATTCCGTCTGGGCGGCGCCTGGAAAGGCTTCGACATCGACCTCTTCTTCCAGGGCGTGGGCAAACGCGACATGTGGGCCACCGGTTCCACCATCACTCCCATGATTCAGTCCGCACTCGGCACATTCACCAACCAGCTCAGCTACAACGTTATCAAATACGCAGCTGACGGACAGATTGACTGGGCAAACTCACGCATCAGCGAGGGCAACGACTATCCCCGCATGTACTCAGGTGGCGACGGCTACGGCCGCATCTCCAACATCGGCATGGGTAAATACAACTTCTATCCCCAGAGCAAATACCTGCTGAACCTGGCTTACCTGCGCCTGAAGAACCTCACCTTCGGTTACACCCTGCCCACAGCTATCACCCAGAAAGCTCTCATCCAGAAAGCACGCATCTACTTCTCTGCTGACAACCTGTTCTTCCTCTACAACGGCGCTGGCAAATACCAGCTTGACCCTGAGCAGACAACCTCTGCCGGCACCTCACTGGCCGGTTACGACAACGGACAGGGCAAATTCGGCCGCACCACTCCTCAGCAGCGTGTCCTTTCTTTCGGCTTACAAGTTACCTTCTAAACACCGATACAAATCATGAAAGCAAAATATATCTTAGGTATGTTTGCCGTTGTCGGCGCCGCTGTATCACTGACAAGCTGCGATGACTTCCTCAACGACAACCGTTACCCAATGTCTCAGCAGACAGTAAACGCTGAATTCTGGAACAACTCCGTGAACGTTGAGAACCAGATTAACTATTTCTACGAGGACTATTCCGGATACGGAAACGGCTCAGGTGGCGGCGATTTCTACTGGAGCTGGCTGTCCGATGACCAGTCTGGCCGCACCGCCTTCGCAGA
Organism: Bacteroidales bacterium; assembly: GCA_004552485.1. Taxonomy (GTDB): domain Bacteria; phylum Bacteroidota; class Bacteroidia; order Bacteroidales; family Muribaculaceae; genus CAG-873. The sequence goes on from SFOH01000092.1 coordinate 1,416, forward strand.
CTGGACATTCAAAACAGTGCCCCCAACATCCGGCTCATGGAACGCTCCCTACACTGAAATCCGCCGTGCAAATCTGGTGATTCAGGGCGTGGAAGGCTCCACCCTCTCTGACTCCCAGAAGGCCAACTATATTGGCCAGGCTCGCCTCTACCGCGCTCGCGGCTACTATGACCTGGTTCGCCGCTACGGCGATGTACCCCTGGTGCTCACACCACTCGACCCCAACGATGACGCCGCCCTCTTTGGCCCGCGCACACCCCGCAATGAGGTAATGGATCAGGTTCTCGAGGACCTCAACTATGCAGTCGAGAACATTGCCCTCAAGGCCAACAAGACCAAATTCTCCAAGGACATGGCACAGGCCTTCAAGGCTGAGGTTTGCCTCACCGAGGGAACCTATGCCAAGTACCACCAGAAAGACAACACCCGCGCCAAAAAATTCCTGGAGGAAGCCGTTAAAGCCGGTGAAGCCATTGCCGACTCCTACAAACCCGGCACTGACATCAAGTCTTACCAGGCTCTGTACCAGTCCTTCCAGAATGCCGGTGGCGGTTTCAACGGCCTCAGCGCAAACTCAGAGGTTATCATGTACAAGCCCTACGAGGACGGCGTGTTCATGAACTCCATCACTGACTATTCCAACGCCTCCGACGGTGTGGCCGGTATCACCCGCGATGCCTTTGACGCATTCCTCTTCACCGACGGCAAACCCGCTGCTTCAACATCACTGGACAACACAGACCACGGTGTTCCTGAAGCAGCCGGCGTCTCCATCGCCAACCTGCTCAGCGTGCGCGACAAACGCCTCAGCGTCATCACCTATGACCACATCTTCTTCCAGGGCATGGCATGGGGTGCTGTAAACACCGTTGGCCAGTGGTCATCAACCGGTTACGGCGTGGCCAAGTTCAACAACCTCACCGTTCCCCAGGCCATTGCCAATGAAATCAACAAGCAGTACATCTGCGCACCGCTCTACTGGGGCGCCCGCCTTTACGTGACCATCCTGGAAGCCAAGGCTGAACTCGGCACCATCTCCGACGCCGACCTCACCAAATACATGGCTCCCCTGTTCACCCGCGCCGGCATCAGCACCAACAACCTCACCGTTGCCGCCCTCAACGCCATCAACGACCCCGCCAACAACATGAATGTATCCAGCCTCATCTGGGAAATCCGCCGCCTGCGCCGCTGCGAGCTCATGATGGACGACGGCCTCCGCTACTGGGACCTCGTTCGCTGGCACCAGCTTGACAAACTTGACTTCTCCGTTAACCCCAAAATCACACAGGGTGCTTACTGCGCA
>SFOH01000010.1 GCA_004552485.1 Bacteroidales bacterium
TTGCGGGCGAAGACGGTGAAGCCCAGGTCGGTGAAGTGGTAGTTGTCAACGGTGCCCTCGACGCAGTCGCCGAGGATGTCCTCGCCCCGGAAATAGTGGAGGTTGGCGTCGTTGGGCGAGAGGCGGTCAAAGATTTTGCGGAGGGCGGCGTTCTTGGCGGCGATGGTGGCGCGGGTCTCAGTGTTGAAGCGCGTGAGGGGGAAGACGGGGCTCTCCACGAGCAGGATGGGCGTCGTGGGCTGGAGGCTGCGGACGGTGGCGATGAACGGCTCCATGTTCTTCTCCACCTCCTCGGTCTTGTTGTTGGGGAGGGCGTCGATGACGATCACGGAGGCGGGAGTCTGACCGATAAGGCGGGCGATGTCCTGGTCGAGTTTGGCGTTGCCGCTGAAGCCCAGGTTGATGACCTGGCGGTCGAGGTCGCGGCTGAGGATAGAGGTGTGCACCATTCCGGGACGCGTGGCGCAGCCGCCCTGCAGGATGGATGTGCCGTACATGACGATGGGACGGTCGGCACGCGGCGAGTCGACTTTGGGCATCTCCATGCGCGCACCCTTGTTAACGCCGATGGCGATGGAGTCAACGCCGTCGTACAGAGGCAGATAGAGCATATACTCGCGCATCGTCGGCTCCATGTCCTGGATGACGACGGTCTCGGTGGTGTGCCGGTTGAGCGAGGGACGGCACGAGCTGACGGTGGTCCACTTGCCGTTGTCGAGCGTGTATAGGTCCATGCCGCGGATGCCCGTGGGCGTCATGTGGTTCATGTTGAACTTTTTGGTGGCCTTCCAGCGGGCGCCGATGGCCGACGCGTCGGTGGCAAAGCGGATGTACATGCCGGCGGTGTTCGTGCATAGAGTTCTTTGCGCATGCCTTCTTTCAGCGAGTCGGGCACGCGCACATAGTTGACGCTCTGGTTGTGGGCGACGGTGCCGTAGAGCGGATAGCTCTTCATGTCGGTCCACTCCAGTTCGGCGGGTTTGACGGCTATGGCGCTCACGGACAGGAGCACGGCGAGTGCCACAAGAATTGTACGCAGTTTCATGATGTGTTTCTGTTTTTATGTTTATGTTCTGTGAAGAGAGAGAGTTCTGTGATTTTCTGTGGGCCCGCGATTAGAAATTCTCGGAAAAATTGTCTAAATTTGAGCCCTGAAAAAAATTCAATGATATGGAAAACGAGAGCAACGACATCGAGCGCCATCCGTGGGCGCCGTTCATGCCCGCCGGAGCGCGGGTGCTGATTATGGGCACCTTTCCGCCGGGACAGCATCGCTGGAGCATGGACTTCTACTATCCTAATCCCACCAACGACTTCTGGCGCATCATGGGGCTGCTTTATTTCGCCGACAAGGACGCGCTGTGGCTGGCCGGCGAAAAGCGTTTCAACCTCGAGCGCATCAAGGCGCTGCTGACGGAGCGCGGCATAGCCATGAGCGACACGGCCCGCATGGTGCGGCGCCTGCGCGGCAACGCCTCGGACAAGTTCCTGGAGATTCTCGAGCCGACGGACATCCGCGCTATGCTCGGACATATGCCTGAATGCCGCCACGTGGTCTGCACCGGCGAGAAGGCCGCGGCCGTGGCTGCCGAACAGCTCGGCGTGGCCGTACCCAAGATGGGCGAGTGCGCGACTTCCGGCGACGGCATCACCCTCTGGCGAATGCCGTCCTCATCGCGCGCCTACCCGATGGCCCTGCCGCGCAAGGCCGAGTTCTACGCCCGCATGCTCCGTGCCGCCGGCTGCCTGCCCTAACGCCTGAGGCCTATAACCTATCTCACACCGGCACAACGCCGATGCCCGGGCGGTCGATGGGGATGGTCACCTTGCCGTCGACAACCTTGATGCCGTCGAAGATATCATTGGAGATGAGCAGGTTACCGTCGAGGTCGGCCCAGTCTACCATGGGCGAGAGCTGGGCGGCGGCGGTGACTGCGCACGACGTCTCGGTCATGCAGCCGAGCATCACCTTCATGCCGAGAGCGCGTGCCAGCTCGGCCATCTGATGGGCCTCGTGCAGACCCGTCGACTTCATCAGCTTGATGTTGATGCCGTCATAGGCACCGGCGGCGCGACGCACGTCGGGGAGACGCTGCAGAAATTCGTCGGCGATGATGGGCAGCGGCGAGCGCTCGCGCACCCAGGCCGTCTCGTCGAGTTTCTCCTTCGGCATGGGCTGCTCAACGAACACGCAGCCGCGCTCGGCCAGCCAGTTGCACATCTCCAGTGCCTTTTCCTTGTCGTTCCAGCCCTGGTTGGCATCCACGCAGATGGCCTTGTCGGGATAGACCTTGCGGAAGGCCTCGACAAGCTCCTTGTCGTGGCCGACGCCCATCTTCACCTTGATGATTTTGAAGGGCTTGCACTCTGCGATTTCGCGGCCAAGCTCCTCGGCGTCGTCGTTCCACGAGATGGTGTAGGACGTGTTGGGCGCTTTCTCCGGATTCAGGCCCCAGATTTTGTGCCAGGGCTGGCCCATGATTTTGCCGAGGAGGTCGTGGAGAGCGATGTCGACCGAAGCCTTTGCGGCACGGTTGTTGGGAGCGATGCTCTCCAGGTATTCGTGGATGTCCTTGACGCGGAAGGGGTCGGCGAACTGGCCGAGGTCAACGCGGCTGAGGAACGAGCTCACGGACTCCACGTTCTCGCCCAGATACGGAGGCATGGAGGCCTCGCCGTAGCCGGTGATGCCGTCCAGGTCGATGCGCACCTGCACGCCGGGCGTCGACGTGCGTTTGTTGCGCGCCAGGTTGAACACGTGCTTGAGTTTCAGCTCATAGGGCTCGAAGGTCAGACGCATGCGGCCGCCGGGGGTGGTGGCTTTCGTGGCGGTGTCCTTGCCGAAGGCCGAGAACGATATGGGAGTCACGGCGATGGCTGCGCCAAGGGCCGTTGTGCGGAGGAAATTTCTGCGGTTCATATATAATAATGTGTAAGCTTGTATTCTTTCTAATGTTATTCGGATGTCCCCGGCTCAGAAATACCAGGGGTGGTCGCGGACGTATGTGATGCCGTCGGTGCCCTCGTTGCCGTGGATGCGGACGGCATGGAGGAAGTCGTCGCGCAGATAATCGGGGCTGACGGGGTCGACGCTGTTGCGGCGCACGAGTCCGGAAGAGTGGACATAGTATCCGTCGCGGTCGTAGATGGCCACGTGGGTCACCTTGCCTGTTTTCTTGTTGCCGAAGAAGAGCAGGTCGCCGGGCTTATAGTTGCGCCAGTCGCGTGCCGACAGACGCGTGCCGGTCAGTGCCTGCTGCGAGGCGTCGCGGCGCAGGATGATGCCGTTGGCGAGATAGCTCACCTTGGACAGGCCCGAACAGTCGAGATTCTTCACCGAGGTGCCGCCCCAGAAGTAGGGGCTGCCCATCATCGAATAAGCCTCGTCGAGGATGCGGTCGGCGTTGAAGTCCTGCGCTGCCCACTTGTCTAAGGGCATGAGGTCGGCGGCGGGAGCCCAGGCCGTGCGGCCGTCGGGGAGCGTCACTTTCACGCGGCCGTTGTCGGCGGCATCGAGCGTGCCCTCCACGATGTCGCCGGGCACGAGGTCGGTCACCACATTGCGCGGCGACGTGGCCGTGGGCGAGTCGTAGGCCTGAATCTGCTGCAGGGCCGTCACCGCCAGGCGCGGAGCCTTGCGCCAGGCCTCCATCTGCTGCGGCGTCTTGCGGGTGAGCGAGCTCTCGCTCACCCACGACAGATAGCCGTCGGGGCTCTGCACGCGCCAGTATTCGCCCTTGCGTTCAAGCAGGCGCAGGGGCATGCCCATGAGCACCTGCGTGCCCATCTCGGCGGAGTGGGCGGGGGTGACGCGGCCGTGGGCCACGGAGATACGCGGCAGCGCCCACAGGTTGTCGGGCAGCACGCGCGTCAGATCGGAAGCCTCTATGCCGTTGTCAGCCAGGGCGTTGAAGAGGGCATCGTGGTGGGCCTGCTCGCTGAAGGTGCCGGTGATGGCCGCTTTGCCGTTGGCGCCGACGACGGCCTTGACGTCATAGATGCCCTGGCGCTTGTCGGGAACAAGGCGGCGGCGCATGTCCTCGACAATGCCGTCCACCTCTTTCTGCGTGGCTTTGTGGAAAGGTTTGGCAACGGGAGCGCCGTCGGCGGCGGGGATGCCGCCGGTGAGGGGCGTCTCGGAGATGATGGTGAAATTCTGGCTCCAGGCCGGGTAAAAGAGGTTGCCGCGCGAGGTCTCCACCTCGCCCATCTGAGCGTCGACGGTCTCCGAGCGCACAAACTGCTTGGCGGGGTAGAACGGCGAGCCGACGCCCTTGTTGGCGGCCAGGCGCCATGCGTCCATGCCGGTCGAGTAGAACTTGCGGGCGCGCGGGTCGGAGGCGCCGGTGTATCGGCCGAAGCTGACGTCGACGGGCACCCATCCCACGCCTTCAAAGTAGACCTCGGCCCAGTCGTGGAGATTCGTCTCGCCGGGGTGTAGCATCCATCCGCTCTCCCAGCGCGCGGGCACGCCCAGGCTGCGCATCAGCGAGATGTAGAGCAGCGACACCTGGCCGCAGTCGCCGTGTTTCTCTTCAAGCACATATTCCGGGATGCAGGGGATGGTGCTGTATTCGCGGGCGCCGGCCCAGGGGTAGCGGCTGATGATGTAGTCGTAGACCAGCTCGCTCTGGCGGAAAGGATTCTTCTCCTTGCCCACAATCCGGCGCGCGAGCTTGCTGAGGTTCACGATATGCGGTGCCTCGAAGGCGGTGTTGCGACGGTATAGCTCCGAGTTTTTGTTGTAGGGGCGCAGCTTGGCGAGGATGCTGTCCGGGCTGAAGTACTGGCCGTAGGTGTCGAACTCGGCGGTGTACTCGAAGTGGTTGGGCTGACCCTCGACGACGGGCGCCTGGAAGTAGATGCTGTTGTGGACATTGGCGTCGGAGGGCGCCAGGTCAGCCGACAGCTTGTAGTTGGCGGGATAGGCGTCGGTGATGCGTATGTTGCGCTGGCGGGCACTCTCGCGCGGAACGGGCATCCACACGCGCAGCACGTCGCCGTCGTTGGCCTTGTCGTAGGGCACGTCGATGCTGAAACGGTAGCGGATGCGGTGGCCCACGCCGGGATACTCGCCCTTGTCGTAGGCGGCGAGGATGGTGTCAACGTAGGCGATGCGCTTCGGCGACGCCTTGGAGCCGCGCGGCGGCGTGTTGCCGTTCATGGCGGGATGGAGCAGCGCCAGGTTGCCGACGCTCTTGCGGAAGACGCGCTCCTGACCGTCTATCTCCTTGATTTCCAAATAGTGGCGACGGCCATACTCGCGGACTGAGTCGTCGGTGAGCTTCAGGCCGTAGCGCTCGTTGATGGCGTCCCGGGCCTGGGAGATTGTCATCGGGAAGTCTCTGGCGATGCGGGCCTGAATGGCGGCGGCGGAGTCCGACTCCAGCCACTGCGGCGCGGCGGCCGTGGCCGTGGCGGCGCCGGTGAGCACGGCCAAGGCGGCTATGGTGGTTCGTAGTTGCTTGATTATCACGGGGAGACGTGGTATTGATTGGGTTACTTGTTTACTGAGGCCCGACGGCATCGGCGGCCGATTTTCCCTCGCCGGCCGGCGAGCCTTGCGCGGGCGAGCACTTTATAATGTGCAAATATAGCGCTTTTCTCGCAATTTCGCAAGACAATATCCCCCTTTTCGCCAACATTGGCGCGTTTTTCTGTGTTATATTTTCATAAAAACAACGATGGCGGAGCCGTCGGCCCGGACTTCGGCCGGCCGCCGTCATCATGAAACACATTCAAAGACTATGGAAGCATTATACAATTTCCCGGGCGTGAACGCCCTGAGCAACATGCCGGGCGTGACCGTGCTGGCGCCGTCGTGCGAGCGCGAATATGAGGCGATGAGCGCCTGGGCCGTCCGCCAGCAGGGCCGCGCTATCGTGCTGGCTGTCAGCACTCCGCTGCCGCAGCTCGACTACGAACTCGACACCGAATACGACGCCGCGAACACTTCTCAGCAGGTGCGCGAGGGCCACGGTGTGGCCGTCATCGCCGCCGGCACAACGCTGCAGGCCGCCCTCGAGGCTGCCGACCGTCTCGCTGCGGAGGGCAAGAAACTGACGGTCATCAACGCACGTTTCCTCAGCGGCATAGACTGCGCGCTGCTCTCCTCGCTCGAGCCCGACCATCAGGCCGTGCTCACGGTCGAGGCCGGAGAGCTCAACGGCGGTTACGGCCAGAAAGTGGCCGCATTTTTCGGCGACCGCCCCATGCTCGTGCGCTGTCTGGCCAAGCCCGCGCCAACGTCAGCGGACATCCTCGACGCCCTCGCCACGATGTGGACCTGACCGCGCGTCGAGGAAGAAGTCGACAAGCGAGTGCGAGACGCTGCCCTCGGGATGAACGAGTCCGGGCGCATCTTCGGCCGCAACCCAGCGGCAGTCGTCGACCTCGCCGGACAGCGTGACGGACACTGCACGGTCAACCAATGCCGTGAAACCTATCATCAGCATGTCCTTGCGGGCGAACCACCATGTGCGCGCCGGCTTCAGCTCAACGACGTCAAGCCCCGTCTCCTCTTTTATCTCACGAACGGCACACTCCTCGGCGCTCTCGCCGGGCGTGACGTAGCCGCTCACAAGGTTCATATACTGCGTGGAGATATAGTTCTGATTGAGCAGCAGAACCTGCCCGTCAGCGCTGTGCACCAGGCAGATAACACAACAGGAGAACATCGGAAACCACGGTCTGCCACACTTCTCGCACCAGGGCACAGCGCCCTCGTCGCCAAGCACGCGGCTGCCCAAAATCTGCCCGCAGTCCGGGCAATGCCTGAATCTCATTTTTCTCTGGTTTTATACGTTATGACTCTTCGGCAATCCCGCCTGAAAAGCCTTATTATTGCACAAAATTAATAAAAATGCGGTAACGGGATGCTGATTCTCAGAAAAAATTATTAAATTTGCGACTATGAAATATATCGGAGCCCATGTTGCGGCAGAGCCGGAGCTGAGCGCAGCGCCCCGCGAGGCCGCCGCGCTCGGAGCCACCGCATTCTCGATGTTCACCGCCCTTGAGAGCAAGTGGCGCGCCCCGGACCCCACGCCCGAGCAGTGCGAGGCCTTCCGCCGCGCCTGCGAAGAATGTGGCTTCACGCCGGCGCAGATTCTTCCCCACGCCGGTTTCCTCATCAACCTGGCCAGCCCCGACAAGCGCAAGCTGGCGCTCTCGCGTCTGGCCTTCGAGGACGAGATGCGGCGATGTCATCTCCTCGGGCTGTCGATGTTAAACTTCCACCCCGGCGCCACGCTCAAGAAAGTGCCGGACGAAGAGGCCCTCGACGTCATCGCCGTCGGCATCAACCGCGCCCTCGCAAAGGTGCCCGACGTCAAGGCCGTCATCGAGAACACGGCCGGCCAGGGCTCGAACCTGGGCTGGGACTTCGCGCAAATCGCGCGAATCATCGACGGCATCGAGGACAAGAGCCGCGTGGGCGTCTGCATCGACACCTGCCACGCCTTCGCCGCCGGATACGACCTGGCCACGGCCGACGGATACGCCCGCTGCTGGGACGAGTTCGACAAGCTGATAGGCCGCGAATACCTGAGCGCGATGCACCTCAACGATGCCCTCCGCCCCCGCGGCAGCCGCATCGACCGCCACGCCTCCATCGGTCAGGGCGAAATCGGAGTGGAATGTTTCAGACGCCTCCTCGCCGACAGCCGCACCGACAACATCCCTCTCATCCTCGAAACGCCCGACCCCATGCTCTGGCGCTCCGAAATCACCCAGCTTTACGGCTATTCACTTAAACAAAACTCATAAAACATCATCCCCCAGCCAATCAATCTCTCATCCAATCAATAACGCATAAAATTTCCAACACCATGTCTAACAAACCCGACTACGGATTCTGGAAACTGTGGAACTTGAGCTTCGGCTTCTTCGGAGTTCAGATTGCCTACGCCCTCCAGAGCGCCCAGGTGAGCCGCATCTTCTCGACCATCGGCGCCGACCCCCACGACCTCAGCTACTTCTGGATTCTGCCTCCCCTGATGGGTCTCGTGGTTCAGCCCATCGTGGGCTCGGCCAGCGACCGCACCTGGAACCGCTTCGGCCGCCGCCTCCCCTACCTCTTAGTGGGCGCCGCCATCGCCATCATCGTCATGTGCCTGCTCCCCAACGCCGGCTCGCTCAACCTCTCCGTCAGCTCCGCCATCATCTTCGGCCTCATCATGCTCATGTTCCTCGACACCTCGATCAACATGGCCATGCAGCCCTTCAAGATGCTCGTCGGCGACTTCGTCAACGAAAAACAGAAAGGCCTGGCCTATTCCATCCAGTCCTTCCTCTGCAACGCCGGCTCTGTGGTCGGCTATGTCTGCCCCATCGTCCTGGCCATGTTCCTGGCCAACACCGCCCCGGAGGGCGAGGTGCCCGCAACGGTCACCTGGTCGTTCTACATCGGCGCCGCCGTCCTGGCCCTCTGCGTGCTCTACACCATGGTGAAAGTCAAGGAGATGCCCCCGCGCGAGTATGCCGCATACCACGGCCAGCCCTATGAGGACAAGGCTCAGCGCAAGGCCCGCGCTCAGAAAGAGGGCAAGTCCAAGGAGAACGTCTTCCGCCTCCTGGCCAAGGCTCCCAAAGTCTTCTGGACCGTCGGCCTCGTCCAGTTCTTCTGCTGGGCCGCATTCCTGTTCATGTGGACCTACTCCACCGACGCCATCGCCAACCACGCCTTCCACGCTCCCTCCGTCGAGAGCTACCGCGGCGTCAGCGTCGGCGATCAGAAATACGAGGACAAATTCCTCTACAACGGCGAGACTCCGGTCATCTCCAACGGCCGCCTCTGCCTCGGCGCCGTCAGCCTCAACGGTCAGCAGGTCAAGCCGCAGACCGTCGTGGCCGGCAATGACACCGTCATCAGCGGCGGCGAAATCGTCTATGCCGGCGGCAACGCCAAAGTCGCTCCCCGCAACGGCGTGATCGCCCCCGCCGGTCAGACTCTCAACGTCGACGGCAATGACGTCGTCCTCACCGCCGACGCCGTGGCCATCCCCGCCCTCTCGCTCGTCGAGCCCGGCACCACCCTCACACTCGCACACATCGCCACCGTCGACCGCACCACCGGCAAACTCGTCCTCGACGAGACTACCGACATCCCCGTCGCCGACCCCGCTCAGCTCAGCCCCGTCACCACCACCGTCCTCAACTCCGCCTCCAAGGAGTATCAGGATGCCGGCGACTGGAACGGCGTTCTCCTCGCCATCCAGGCCATCGCCGCCGTGCTCTGGTCGATCGTCCTCGCAAGCTTCCGCAAGCGCAAACCCGCCTACGCCCTGAGCCTGCTCATCGGCGCCGCAGGTTTCATCAGCGTCTTCTTCATCACCAACCAGTACGCTCTGTTCGTGAGCTACGCCCTGATGGGATGCGCCTGGGCCGCTATGCTGGCAATGCCCTTCACCATCCTCACCAACGCCCTCTCCGGCAACCACATCGGCACATACCTCGGCCTCTTCAACTGCACCATCTGCATCCCGCAGATTGTCGCTGCCATCTGCGGCGGATGGGTTCTCTCATGCTTCGCTCCCGCAGCAAACGGCGCCCCCAACACGGTGTGGATGCTCGTATGCTCCGGCGTGCTCCTCGTCCTCGGCGCCCTCGCCGTCGGCGGCATCCGCGAGACCTTCGGCGCAAGCAAGGCCATGGCCGACCCCGCCTCGCAGGAGCTCGCCTCCACCGAGATGTGATTTCCCAAGAATGAACCCCTGAAGTGTATAGCACACGGCAACAGAGTGTGCTATACACCTTTTTATAACAGATTGACACCCAAACACTCTCACCCCCGATAACGCATGGAGTCACTAAGACAGCTGTTCAAGATAGGCCACGGCCCCTCCAGCTCCCACACCATGGGCCCGATGAAGGCCGCGCAGACCTTCGTGGAGCTCTGCAAAGGCAACGCCGCCTCCTTCGAAGTGGTGCTCTACGGCTCGCTCGCCGCAACCGGCCGCGGCCACCTCACCGACCGCGCCATCCTCAACGTCCTCGAGCCCGTCGCCCCCGCCCGTATCATCTGGGAGCCGGACACATTCCTGCCCTTCCATCCCAACGGCATGACCTTCCGCGCCCTCGACGCCGACAAGCGCCTGCTGCTCGAGCACACCTGGTACAGCGTCGGCGGCGGAGACATCGTCCTCGACGGCGAAGACCGCCGCGTCGCCAAGAAGGAGGTCTACGCCATGCACACGGTCGAAGACATCCTCAAGTGGTGCGCCGCCACCGGCAAGAGCTACTGGGAGTATGTCGACGAGTGCGAAGGCTCCGAGATCTGGGACTACCTCCACCGCGTGTGGGAGGTGATGAAAGCCGCCGTCCAGCGCGGCATCGAGGCCGAAGGCGTTCTCCCCGGCGGCCTCGGCGTGCGCCGTAAGGCCGTCAGCTACTATGTCCACGCCGCCGGCTATGCCCAGTCGCTCAAGAGCCGCGGCCTGGTCTACGCCTATGCCCTCGCCGTCAGCGAGGAGAATGCCGCCGGCGGCGAGATTGTCACCGCCCCCACCTGCGGCAGCTGCGGCGTCCTCCCCGCCGTGCTCTATCATCTCTACACCTCCAAAGGCTTCAGCGAGAAGCGCATCCTCCGTGCCCTCGCCACCGCCGGCCTCTTCGGCAACATCGTCAAGACCAACGCCAGCGTCAGCGGCGCCGAAGTGGGCTGTCAGGGCGAGGTCGGCGTGGCCTGCGCCATGGCTGCAGCCGCCGCATCGCAGCTCTTCGGAGGCACCCCCGCCCAGATTGAATACTCCGCCGAGATGGGCCTCGAGCATCACCTCGGACTCACCTGCGACCCCGTCTGCGGCCTCGTTCAGATTCCCTGCATCGAGCGCAACGCCTACGCCGCCGCCCGTGCCCTCGACTCGAACCTCTACGCAGCCTTCTCCGACGGACAGCACTCCGTCTCCTTCGACCGCATCGTCGAGGTCATGAAGCAGACCGGCCACGACCTGCCGTCGATCTACAAGGAGACGTCGCGCGGAGGCCTCGCCGCCATTCAGTGACGAGGCGCTTTAGTCTTTTTTAACGCTTGGCACTGTAATCTTTCGCCGCGTATTGCGTCTAATACGTAGCTTTCCGCGCAGGAGCCCCCGCTCCCGCACCGCCCCGAAAAATGAACATATATCACATTATTTAATCTTATTATATGAGAAAATTCTTTTTACGCGTTGCCACGGCCATGGCTGTGATGCTCACCGCCTTCTGTGCCAACGCCCAGGAAATGTCGCAGCCCATCGACCCCGACATGCTTCCTAAAGCTCCGGTAGACAGCGCCGTCATCAAAGGCCAGCTGCCCAACGGAATCACCTACTACATCCGCCACAACGAGACCCCCAAGGGTCAGGCCGACTTCTTCATCGCCCAGAACGTGGGCTCTATCCTTGAGGACGAAGACCAGCGCGGTCTGGCCCACTTCCTCGAGCACATGTGCTTCAACGGCACGGAGAACTTCCCCGGCAACGGCGTCATCGACTGGCTCGAGTCGCAGGGCGTGAAATTCGGCTACAACCTCAACGCCTACACCGGCCTCGACGAGACCGTCTACAACATCTCGAACGTGCCCCTCAAGAGCGACGGCATCGTTGACTCATGCCTGCTCGTGCTCCACGACTGGGCCGACGGACTCCTCCTCGATTCCATGGAAATCGACAAAGAGCGCGGCGTGATCCACCAGGAGTGGCGCCGCTCGATGGTAGGCCAGATGCGCATCCTCGAGAAACTGCTTCCTCAGGTTTATCCCGGCAGCAAGTACGGCGAGCGTCTCCCCATCGGCCTCATGTCCGTCGTCGACCACTTCAAGCCTCAGGTTCTCCGCAACTACTACGAGAAATGGTACCGCCCCGACAACCAGGCCATCATCGTGGTCGGTGACGTCGACCCCAAAGCCATCCAGGCCAAGATCGAGAAAATCTTCGATCCCATACAGATGCCCGAGAATCCCGCACCCCGCGTATGGGAGCAGGTTCCCGACACCCCCGGCACCATCTACGCCATCGGCTCCGACAAAGAGCAGTCCGCTTCAATCGCCAACATGTTCTTCAAGCTTCCCCAGCAGCTCATCTCACGCGATATGAACGGCACCGTGGCCTCATTCCCCATGAAATATCTGGAGTACATGATCGCCGCCATGATGAACGAGCGCTACTCCGACATGGCCTCCAAGCCCGACTGCCCCTTCGCCGCCGCTTCCATCGACGTCGGCCAGTTCTTCATCTCGCCCACCAAGGACGCCCTCTCCCTCGAGGTGATCGGCAAAGGCAACGACATCCGTCCCGCCTTTGAAGCCGCCTACCGTGAGCTCCTCCGTGCCGCCAAGAACGGCTTCACCCAGAGTGAGTACGACCGCGCCAAAGCCCAGTACCTCGCCTCCTACGAGCGCCAGTACGAGCAGCGCGCCGGCCGCGACAACACCTCCTACGCCCGCGAATATGCCGCCAACTTCACCAAGAACGAGCCCATCCCCGGCATCGAATATGAGCTGGAGATGGCCAAACAGGTAGCCGCTCAGATTCCCTTCCAGGCCTTCCAGCAGCTCCTCCCCGAGCTCATCAGCCGTCCTGACAACCGCGTCTTCATGGCTCTCCTCCCCGAGACCCCCGAGACACACATCGTCACCGAGCCCGAGATGGCCGAACTCATCTCGAAGGTTGAGGCCGAAGACCTCGCCGCCTACGAGGACAACACCAAGACCGAGCCCCTCGTGCCCTCGCTCTCCGCTCCCGTCGAGCCCGTCGTCAGCGAAAACGCCACCTTCGGCACCACCGAGCTCACCTACCCCAACGGCGTCAAAGTCATCATGAAGAAGACCGACTTCAAGCCAGGCGAAATCAAGTTTGAGGCAACCGCACGCGGCGGCTACGGCTACGAGCCCATCTCCGACGCCACACGCAGCCTCGTCTCCGGCCAGGGCTTCGGCCTCATGGTCTACGGCCTCGGCTCGTACACCAACACCGACCTCGAGAAATACCTCAAAGGCAAGAACACCTCTCTCTCCTTCGACCTCGACCCCAACGAACGCGGCCTCGTCGGTTCAACAACCCCCAAGAACCTGCCCACACTCATGGAGCTCATCCACATGGCCTTCGTTGACGCCCGCATCTACGACGACGAGTTCAACAGCCTCAAAGAGCAGCTCAAGAGCATCCTGGCCAACCAGGCAGCAACCCCCGACTTCAAAGCCCAGCAGGGCTGGTACAAGAGCCTCTACAAATACGGCAACTCCTATCTGCCCACTCCCGAGCTCCTCGACCAGGCCAACGCCGCCGACATCCAGGGCCTCCTCCACACAATGTACGCCAACCCCGGCAACTTCACCTTCACCTTCGTCGGTGACATCGACACCGCCGAGCTCACCAAACTCTGCAACGAGTACCTTGGCAACCTCCGCGCTCCCCGCATCGCCGCTCCTCCCACAAAGGCAGCTCCCGACTACGAACCCCTCACCGGCCCCAAGGACACCGCCGAGACAACCGTGATGGAGACACCCCAGACCACCGTCTACATCACCCTCACCGGCAAACTCCCCTACAACGCCAAGAACGCCCTCGCCGCCTCCGCAGCCGGCCAGATTCTCTCCAACCGCCTGCTCAAGACCATCCGCGAGGACATGGGTGCCGTCTACTCAATCGGCGCCGGCTCACGCCTCAGCCGCCTCACCGACCAGAACTTCTTCCTCTACATCCCCTTCCCCATGAAGCCCGAGATGCAGAACGAAGTGCTCGCCAAAGTCAAAGAGCTCACCGAGGACATGGCCAATAACATCACCGACGAAGAGTTCAGCCCCATCCGCGAATACATGGTTAAACAGGCCCGCGAGGACGCTGAGAAGAACGGCTCATGGCTGAACGCCATCTCCGGCGTCGTCCTGAACAACGTCGACACCTTCACCAACGCCGAGGCCAATGCCGCCGCCCTGACCAAAGAAGACGTCAAAGCTCTCATGAAAGACATCCTCTCTCAGAAGAACTACCGCGCCTACACCCTCTCCCCCGCCGCCAAATAACCCCTCCCCCCGAATCTCCCCGCGAGCTGCCCGGTCCCTCCGGGCAGCCGCATCCCCCCTCAAAGCCGCGCTTCCAGCGCGGTTTTTTTTGCGCCCCTTCCGCGTACGGCGGAGAAAGAAAACGCGCGCGTGTTTGCTCATTGAAAAATAAGTTATTACCTTTGCAGGACAAAACCAGTCCGCAATCCTAATGAAAAAATTCTTCCTGATTCTCCTAATGGCATTGGCCGTCGTGAGCGCCACCTCGCAGAAGGCTGTCGTTGAAAGCTTCGAGGTCGCGCCCATGGACGTCACAGCTCAGAAATACGCACGCCTCGACCTCCACGGCGAGAAGTGTGCGCTGGTCAAGGTGATTGTCGTGGCGCAGAACGTCTCCTTCCAGGGCAACCTCATCGGCGACGTGCCGAAGAAAGGCAGCGAATACTGGGTCTATCTCACCGCCGGCACCAAGATGATGCGCATCACAGCCGACAACTTCATGTCCATGATGTACAACTTCCCGGAGCCACTTCAGGGCGGCGTCACATACATTCTCACCCTTCAGGCGCCCCAAAACTTCGGCATCGCACCGCAGAAGCCCGCGGAGAACTACCTCGTGCTCAAAGTCAATCCCGCACATGCCACCGTCTTTGTGGACGGCGCGCCCAAATCCGTTGAGGACGGCGTGGTCAGCGTTTCCCTCCCCGACGGCCCGCACACCTACCGCGTCGAGTTAGTGGGATATGCCGCACAGGAGGGCACCGTCACCATGGCCGGAAAACGCGAGTCGCGCACCATCTCGCTCGTCTCCACCAAGCCCACACTCACCATCACCGCCGCCACACCCGGCACAGAAATCTACATCAACGACGCCCGCAAGGGCACGGGCCGTTGGAGCGGCCAACTCTTCCCGGACACCTACGTTGTCGAAGGACGCCTCGCCGCCCACCGCACCCACACTCAGAAGATAACACTCACCGAAGGCCGTGACCAGACACTCGCCATCCCGGCTCTCGCTGCCATCACCGGCTCGCTCAACGTCAACTACAAACCCGTCGACGCCACCATCACCGTCGACGGCCGCAATGCCGGCGTCACCCCCAACGTCGTCCCCGACCTCCTCGTCGGAGACCACACCGTCGTCATCTCCAAAGACGGCTACACCCCGGCCACCCTCACCGCCACCGTCTCCGAATCCGCCCCCGCCACCCTCTCCGGCTCCCTCACCCCCCTCCCCGCCAAAAAGCCGCAGCAGAAGCCGAAACCGCAGGGAAATCAGTCGGCCATCGAGCCCGGCATGCTTCCTAAAGCCCCGATGGACAGCGAGGTGCTCAAAGGTCAGTTGTCCAACGGTCTCACATATTACATCCGCCACAACGCGACTCCAAAGGGCAAGGCAGACTTTTTTATCGCTCAGAACGTAGGCTCAATCCTCGAAGAGGAAAATGAGCGAGGCACGGCTCACTTCCTGGAGCACATGTGCTTCAACAGCACGGAGCATTTCCCCGGTAACGGCATAATCAGCTGGCTCGAGTCAAGAGGCGTGAAATTCGGCCAGGACCTCAACGCCTACACCGGCATGGACGAGACCGTCTATAACATCTCGAACGTGCCCGTCAAAAGCTCCGGCACCGTCGACTCCTGCCTGCTTGTGCTCCACGACTGGGCCGACGGCATGAGTCTCAACCCCAAGGAAATTGACGCGGAGCGCAATGTGATCCACGAGGAATGGCGCCGTTCGATGGTCGGCCAGATGCGTCTTCTCGAGAAACTTCTTCCCAAGGTTTATCCCGGCAGCAAGTACGGCAAGCGCCTCCCCATCGGCCTCATGTCCGTCGTCGACAACATCACCCCCCGGGAACTCCGCAACTACTACGAAAAATGGTATCGCCCCGACAACCAGGCCATCATCGTTGTTGGCGACGTCGACCCCGAAGCCATCGAGTCCAAGATTGAGAGAATATTCGGATCTATACAAATGCCTGCCAACCCGGCACCCCGCGTTTGGGAGCAGGTTCCCGACAATCCCGGCACCATCTATGCCATCGGCTCGGACAAAGATCAGTCCGCCTCAATCGCATACATGTTCTTCAAGCTCCCCCAGCAGTTCATCTCACGCGAGATGAACGGCACCGTAGCCTCATTCCCCATGAAGTATCTCGAATATATGCTCACTGCCATGATGAACGAGCGATTCTCCAACATGGCCTCCAAGTCCGACTGCCCCTTCGCCGGCGCTTCCATCGACATTGGCCAGTTCCTGATCTCGCCTACAAAGGACGCCCTCACACTCATGGTTGTTGGCAAAGGCAACGACATCCGTCCTGCCTTTGAGGTCGCCTACCGCGAACTACTCCGCGCCTCCAAAAACGGTTTCACCCAAAGCGAGTACGACCGCGCAAAGGCAAAATACCTGGCCAACTACGAGAGCGGGTACGAGCAGCGCGCCAACCGCGACAACACTACCTACGCCCGCGAATATGCTGCCAGCTTCACCAAGAACGAGCCCATCCCCGGCATCGCCTACGAGCTGGAGATGGCCAAGCAGGTAGCCGCTCAGATTCCCTTCCAGGCCTTCCAGCAGCTCCTCCCCGAGCTCATCGGTCCTGACAACCGCGTCTTCATGGCACTCCTCCCCGAGAAAGCAGAGACACACATCGTCACCGAGCCCGAGATGGCCGCTGTCATCTCCAAAGTCGAATCCGAAAACCTCTCCGCCAAATAACAGCCTACCTGCATTTAGCAACTCAATATCATACTTTGGTCCACCCTTTGGCTTATGAATCATCCTAATGAACGAAAATTAAAGAACATGGTAGCACTATTCGCTATCCCATTCATACTCGTATTAGCCTCAGCCTTTCTCTATGTTTTTGCCGATTATAATGTTCTACAACAATGGTTTAACATAGACAACGATATGGAATGGTATGAGCCCGCTGTCTATGGCTCATTGTTATTCTTTTTCATTGGTACTGTAATTGCCTCAATAAAACTAAAGGCCTGGATCGCTCTTACAATCGTAGCAATAATGATGATATCTGTGGCAGTTAGACTAATTTCAGCACTTTCTTACTTAATCGATTATTAAATCAAATTACCGTTACAGGACAACTCCAGCACGCAATCCTAATGAAAAAATTCTTTTTATTTATTCTAATGGCATTCGCCGTCTTGAGCGCCACGTCCCAGAAGGCTGTCGTTGAAAGCTTTGAGGTCGCGCCCATGGACGTCACTGCCCAGCAGTATGCCCGCCTCGACCTCCACGGCGAGAAGTGTGCCATCGTCAAAGTGCGCGTCATAGCCGAAGACGTCTCCTTCAAGGGCAATCTCATCGGCGAACCGGTTGCTAACCCCGGCGAATACTGGGTATATCTCACCGACGGCACCAAGCGCGTTCAGATTCTCTCCGGCTCGTTTCTCCCTTTTATGTACGACTTTCCAGAGCCCCTGAAGGGCGGTCTCACATACGTCCTCACCCTTCAGGCCCCGCAAACAGCCGCAGCTATCGATCCCTACATCATGGACACTTCTCTCACCAACGAATATGTGAAATTTCAAGATACCTTATCGAACAAATGGGGTTTTAAGCACAACGAACGCGAAGTCATTCCCGCAAAATTTGATAACGCAGGTGACTTCAGTGAAGGCCTGGCAGCGGTTGCGACTGATAAAAAATGCGGATACATTGACAGGTACGGTACAATAGTCATACCTGCCAAATACGAGGCTGCCAATGGCTTTGTCGATGGATTGGCCGGAGTTAAAATCAATGATAAATGGGGCTATATCAATAAGTCAGGCAACCTGATTATCCCCGCAAAATTCGAAGGAGTATGGGATTTCAGAGAAGACTTGGCTCCGTTTCTATCTAATAAGAAAATTGGTTTTATAGACAAGACGGGCAGTGTAGTCATTCCGGCCAAATATGAAGAAGTCCAGTACTTTAGTGAAGGCCTGGCGGCAGTTTACATCAATGGCAAATGGGGCTTTATTGACAAGACCGGCACCTTGGTAATCCCGGCTATATATGACCTTTCATGGCAAGACGGTTTCGATCAGGGAAAAATTGAGGTGGTGCTGAATGACCGCGGTCTCACCATCAACTACAAAGGCGAAGAAGCAGCACCCGCCTATCCCTATACCGTCTCGGCCGGGGCGGTGCCTTCGGGTGCCCCCAGAGTTGAGCCATATTCGACTGCTTCAGACCTTTACGCCGAAGACATCGCTCTTACAGACGAGTATGAAACGTTTTGGGTCTTATCGACAAAGAAGTATGGTTTTAAGAACAATGACAGCATTGTTATCCCCGCCACTTTCGATGATGCTTGGTGGTTCAGCGAGGGCTTGGCCTCGGTAAAAGTCAATGGCAAATGGGGCTTTGTCAACAAAGACGGCACCTTGGTCATCCCTGCAAAGTTTGATTTTACCAAAATCTTTCAGGAAGGCTTGGCGCCGGTGAGGATGGGCGGCAAATGGGGCTTCATAGACAAGACCGGCTCCATGGTCATTCCTGCCAAATATGATGATGCGTGGATTTTTCACAACGGGAAAGTCAAAGTGACCTTCAACGGCCGCGAATTCAAAATTGACCGCAACGGCAACGAAGTGCCGTGATACCGAGCGCAGGAACAGGTTTTATTGCGAGGCTTGACAAGAAGCGCCAAGGCGCGGCTTTTCTTTCCCGTTATTACAGCCCCCGTTTTCAACACATTACTTCCCGAATGATTCGAGCTGGTCACTCACGCCACATCAAAATTACCGACGGAAAGACACAAAAAGTCCCGGAGAGATATTTGAATCCCTTCGGGACTGTCGTTATGTACGGGATATCAGCCAATAGGTTTTACAATCTCTACGCGCATACCGAGAGCGTTGATAATGCGGTAAAACACGGTTACGCTCGGATTAATAAAGCCATTCTCAACCCTTGAAATATAAGATTTCGTAACATTGAGTTTTGCGGCGAGTTCGCCTTGTGTCATTCTCGCCTCTTTCCGGCTTTCTTTAAGAATTTGCCCGGTATAGAAAGCTTCGGCCTTCTCAACGGATTTTTCCCATTCGGGGCTTCCTACCTTTCCGAAATTTTGTTCCAGAACCGGAGTATAATCCTCAATCATGTTATTTCTTGCTTCCATAATATTCTGCTTTAATTTTCAATGCTTTGCTAATTTCACTGTTCGGCGTTTTTTGTGTTTTCTTCTGAAATCCATTGAAAAGAACGACGATATTTCCGTTATCAAAAATGAAAGAAGCCATGAAGTCTCTGAAGTAATCTCCGTATGTCGTGATTCTTCTTTCCATGCCACAAAGTTACGAAAAGTTTTAATATAATACAACTTTTTCGAGAAAAATTCTCAAAATAAATCGAGTAGGAGGCAAACGCTAATCGCAGGCGTTTATCTCCTACATGATTTCGCCCCGCGTCGCTGCGCTTTTCTCTGCCCGAAGGCGCTGCCAAATCACTCATTCCCGTGTACCGAAAATGGCGCGGGAGCGGGTTTTTATAAAACTTAAACAGAATATATTATGCACGGATGCAAAAAAATACGTAAATTTGCAGTCTGAATGGTCTGCCCATGGCGGTTTGGGTCGCGATGTGGTGCGCTAAAGCACTTCGTATGTCCCGGCCGTCTGCCCCGCAGGCCCCTTAATTAACCCGAGAAAAAAACAACGCATTAGAATATATACAGCTATGGCTCAACAAGAAGATGTTTTCAAGAAAATAGTGGCTCACGCCAAGGAATACGGCTTTGTGTTCCAGTCCAGTGAAATTTATGACGGCCTCGCCGCCGTCTACGACTATGGCCAGAACGGCGTGGAACTCAAGAACAACATCAAACGCTACTGGTGGGACGCCATGACCCTCCTCCACGAGAACATCGTGGGCATCGACTCCGCTATCTTCATGCACCCCACGATCTGGAAGGCTTCGGGTCATGTGGACGCTTTCAACGACCCTCTCATCGACAACCGCGACTCGAAGAAGCGCTATCGTGCTGATGTGCTCATCGAGGACCAGATTGCCAAGTACGAGGACAAAATCAACAAGGAGGTTGCCAAGGCCGCCAAGCGCTTCGGCGAGTCGTTCGACGAGGCTATGTTCCGTCAGACCAACCCCCGCGTGCTTGAGCACCAGGCCAAGCGCGACGCTCTCCACCAGCGCTATTCCGACGCCATGAACGCCAACGACCTGGCCGAGCTGAAACAGATTATCGTCGACGAGGGCATCGTCTGCCCCATCTCCGGCACCAAGAACTGGACGGACGTACGCCAGTTCAACCTCATGTTCAAGACCGAGATGGGCTCAACGGCCGACGGCTCGATGACCGTTTACCTGCGTCCCGAGACGGCTCAGGGCATCTTCGTGAACTATCTGAACGTGCAGAAGACCGGCCGCATGCGTCTGCCCTTCGGTATCGCCCAGATCGGCAAGGCCTTCCGCAACGAGATCGTGGCACGCCAGTTCATCTTCCGTATGCGCGAGTTCGAGCAGATGGAGATGCAGTTCTTCGTGCGTCCCGGCGAGGAGCTGAAGTGGTTCAAGCAGTGGAAAGAGTGGCGCCTGAAATGGCACAAGGCTCTCGGCCTGGGCGACCAAAAATACCGCTACCACGACCACGAGAAGCTGGCCCACTATGCCAACGCCGCTACCGACATCGAATTCCTCATGCCCTTCGGCTTCAAGGAGGTTGAGGGCATCCACTCACGCACAAACTTCGACCTCTCGCAGCATGAGAAATTCTCGGGCAAGAACATCAAATACTTCGACCCGGAGCTGAACGAGAGCTATGTCCCCTACGTCATCGAGACTTCGATCGGCGTCGATCGCATGTTCCTGTCCGTGCTCTGCTCGAGCTACGAGGAGCAGGCCCTGGAGAACGGCGAGAAGCGCGTTGTCCTGCATCTGCCGGAGGCGCTGGCTCCCGTGAAGTGCGCCGTTATGCCCCTCGTGCGCAAGGACGGTCTCCCCGACAAAGCCCGCGAGATTGTCAACGAGCTCAAGTTTGACTTCGCCACCCACTACGACGAGAAAGACTCGATCGGCAAACGCTACCGCCGCCAGGATGCCATCGGCACTCCCTTCTGCATCACCGTCGACCATCAGACTCTCGATGACAACACCGTGACTCTGCGCGAGCGCGACTCGATGGAGCAGACCCGCGTGAACGTCGCCGACCTCCACAAACTCATCCACGACCGCGTAAGCCTCACCTCGCTGCTCCGCAAGCTGGGCTGACCGGCCATGCCTCTCTCCTCCTCCACACTCAATCCTCACCATTAATCACCCAACCGAAATGAAACTCAACAGAGCAACAATAACCCTGGGCGTTCTTGGCGTCCTCGTTCTCGTCCTGCTTGTGGGCGGATGCTCGTCCTACAACAGCATGGTCACCCTCGACGAGGGCGTCGACCAGAGCTGGGCCAACGTACAGTCGGCCTACCAGCGCCGCATGGACCTAATCCCCAACCTGGTGAACACCGTCAAGGGCTATGCCGCCCACGAGAAATCGACGCTCGAGGGCGTGACCGCCCAGCGCACCGGCGTCTCCGCCGCCCAGGTCGACAAGGCCGAGCAGGAGCTCATCGCCGCCAAAGACGCCGTCAACTCGTTCAACGGCCCCGACTCAAAGGCTGCCACCCCCGAGCAGTTGGCGAACGTCGACCGTGCATACGGCCGCTACATGAACCTGGTGGTCGAGGCCTATCCTGACCTTAAGGCCAACGAGAACTTCCTCAGCCTCCAGGACGAGCTGGCCGGAACCGAGAACCGCATCAACACCGAGCGCAACCGCTACAACACGGCCGTGCGCGACTACAACATCAAGATTCGCCGTTTCCCCGCCAAAATCTTTGCCGGACTCTTCGGCTTCGACACCAAACAGCCTTTCGCCGCCGACCAGGGCGCCGAGAAAGCTCCCACGGTGGAATTTTAAACAGACACAATGAACAAGAAACACCTACCTCTGCTGATGGTCATGGCCGTCATGCTCTTCGGCGCCGTGCTCAGCGCCTGTGACGACGATGACAACAACAAGTCGACCTGGGAGCGCTATGCCGACTGGCGCAACAAGAACACCGCCTGGATCGAGGAACAGATAGCCGCCAAGGCTCCGGACGGAAGCCCGCTGTTCACCGTCTACAACCCGCGCTACAATCACGCCCAGTTCCTCATGCGCTTCATCAACGACACTACCCTCACCCGAGGCAACATCCGTCCCTACTTCACCTCCACGGCAACGGTCAACTACACGGTCCACCTCTACGAGGGCACGCGCATCGACTCGGCCGCCGCATACACCAGCCAGCTCTCCAGCCAGGGTCTCATCGACGGTTGGTCCGAGATCATCACACGCATGCACGTGGGCGACACCGTCGAGGCCATCCTCCCCTACAACCTGGCCTACGGCTCGTCCGGCGCCACAAGCACGCCCCCTTACAGCGCTCTGCGCTTCAACATCCGCCTCACCGACGTCCCCTACTACGAGGTACGCCCCTGATTCCCAGCCAACAAGCCTAACTCATGACACAGCTTCCGGGCCTGCTGAAATTCACTCCCAAATACCGCACCGTCAGGTGGGGCGGCCGCCGCATTGCCGCCTTCAAGAACACCGAGCCCACGGGTGACCACATCGGCGAGAGTTGGGAGCTCAGTGCCCTGCCCGACATGCTCACCCCCGTCACCGAGGGGCCCCTCAAAGGCGCCACAATCCCGCAGCTCATGGAGAAATACGGCCGCGAACTCGTCGGCGAACAGCTCCTCTACCGCTACGGCTGCGAGTTTCCCCTGCTCATCAAGTTCATCGACGCCGAAGACGACCTCTCCATCCAGGTGCACCCCGACGACATCCTCAGCCACGGCCACGGTAAAACCGAGCTGTGGTACATCATCGACGCCGCCCCCGGATCGACCATCTACTCCGGTCTGAACCGCACGCTCACACCCAACGCCCTGCGCAAACACATTGACGACCACTCACTTACGGACGTCCTCGCCATCCACTATCCCATGGCCGGCGACGTGTTCTATCTCCCCGCCGGGCGCATCCACAGCATCGGCGGCGGCAACCTCGTGCTCGAGATTCAGCAGTCGTCCGACATCACCTACCGCATCTGGGACTTCGACCGCCGCGACAAGGACGGATGCCTGCGCGAGCTTCACGTCGACAAGGCCATTCCTGCCATCGACCTCAACCAGACCGACTACGGCCTGGCCCATCCCCAGATTCTGCGCGGCTATGAGACGATGGTGAAGCAGACGCCCTATTTCTCCGTGACGGCAATGCTCGTCGACGGCGAGATGACGGTGCCCGTCAGCGCCCTCGACTCGTTCCGCATCTTCATCGCCGTCGAAGGCGAGGGCACGCTCCGCGCCTCGGACGGCACAGAGATGAGCATACGCTGCGGCGAGACGGTGATGGCGCCGGCCTCCACCACCGACGTGCGCGTCACCTCCGGCGCCGGGCCGCTCAAACTGGTCACCGTTTTCATCGCCTGACAACGACGCGTAACTCCATGACACACAGCGACTCACAAAAGGCAGACGTCCACCGAGGCCGTCTGCTCTATTTTTATCCGGAGAACGACAGCGCTCTTGCCGCCGACCTCGCCAACTACACAGCTCCCGAGGCTGCGCAACACCTGCGCCTCGCCGGCGAGGCCCTGCCGCTGTGGTACGACGGCGCCGGCGACCGCGTGCTGCTGAGCGGCATCAACGGCGCATGGTACGACCGCATGGTCGCCGACTTCGGCATCACAGCCGACGTCTTCGACTATGATTGCCAGGGTCTTACGCCCGAGCCATGGGGATGGAGCCGCGCCGTCCGCTCCATCTACGCAGCGCAGGGTATGCCGGCCGAGAAGATGCCCTCGGACGCCGACCTCGAAAGAATCCGCACGCTCAGTTCGCGACTCACCTCAATCGACCTCTCGCGCCACCTGCTCGCCGCCTGTCCGTTCATGGCCACCACCCGTGCCCTCGCCGTCACCGACGAGGCCGACCTCGCGAGAGAGCTGGAGAGACGCGGCAGCGCCATCGTCAAGCAGCCGTGGTCGAGCAGCGGCCGCGGCGTCATGGACACGCGCACCCTCCCCGCCGGCCAGGCCTTGCGCCGCGCCGCCGGCATCATACGCCGTCAGGGTGCTGTCGTGGTGGAGGACATCTTGAGCCGCACCGCCGACTTCGCCCTGCTCTTCCGCGCCGACGCCGGCCGCGTCTCCTTCTCGGGAGTGAGCCTCTTCAACGTCAACGCCCGCTACGGCTACGAGGGCAACCTCGTGGGTCAGCAGCAGACCCTTCGCCGAATCCTCAGACACTATATTTCTGAAACACAGACCGCTGACATGGTCGAAGCCCTTCAGGGCATCCTCGCCGACATGATTGGCGACGCCTACACCGGCCCCCTCGGCGTCGACATGATGGCCACTGCTGACGGTCCGGCCGTCGCCGAACTGAACCTGCGAAACACCATGGGCCACGTCTGTCTGACCTTAGGCGAGCGCCTTCTCGAGCCGGACGTGCTGGCCGACTACCGCGTCGCACCCCTCGCCGGCGCCTTCACCGAGCCGGAATATGCCTGCCGCAACGGACGCCTCACCGCCGGAACTCTCTCGCTCACACCCCGCCCCCGTTTCTTTTCGTTCCTGCTCTCCGTGCGTCCCGACCGGCTCTGACCGGCGTAAACATTTCGCTCCCATGGCCGTTATAATTGCATGGGGCAAGAAAACACAAACACTCCGCAAACCGCACAATCTCAGCCTTGCAGGCCTCATTTGTCAACGGTGACTCGGCCATGGCACGCAAGCTGCGCGCCCCCGGCAAATACTATGCCTTCGTCGTCACTTACATAGTGATGCTCAGCGCCTTAGGCTCGTTCATGAACGATATGTACAGCCCGGCGCTGCCCGCGATGTGCAAATTCTTCAGCTGCTCGGTTTCGACGGTGCAGATGGGCATCACCATGGGCATGATAGGCCTGGCCTTAGGCCAGTTGGTGCTGGGCCCGCTCAGCGACCGCTACGGGCGCCGGCCCGTGCTCGTGGCCTCCGCATCGCTCTTCATCGTGTCCGCCACGGTGTCGATTTTCTCCCCCACAATCGAATTCTTCGTCACATGCCGCCTCTTCCAGGGCCTTGGTGCCTCGGGCGGATATTTCCTGGCACGCACCATCCCAGCCGACGTCTACACAGGCCGCGGACTGGCCAAGCTCATGGCGCTGACGGGCGCCATAAACGGTGTGGCACCGGCATCGGCACCGGTCATCGGCGGTGTCACGGCCGACGCTTTCGGATGGAAAGGCATCTTCGTGGTGCTCATCATCTATGCCATCATCGTGCTGGCCCTCTCGCCGATGATGAAAGAGTCGCTGGCGCCGGATGCGCGCTACAAAGGTCAGTGGTGGAAAGCCTTCAAGGGCTACATCGTGCTGCTGCGCAACAAGCCGTTCCAGGCGCACACAATCGTTAAAGGTCTGACGCTGGGCCTTCTCTTCGCCTACGTCTCGTCGGCGCCGTTCATCCTGGAGACACACTATGGCCTGTCGCAGACGGTCTACGGCCTGGTCATCGGCGCCAACTCTGTGTTCGTGGCCCTTGGCTCGATGGTGGCACTGAAATTCCGACCACTGAAAAAGGCCACCCACTTCGGCTCGATCATCCTGGGCGTGGCCGTGGGCGCGCAGGCGCTGGCCCTGTTCTATATCCACAGCATCTGGGTCTATGAGATCTGCGCCATGGCCATGCTCTTCGCCATGGGCCTCATCTTCACCTGCTCCAACACGCTGGCCATGAACGAGGGACGCGAGCGTGCCGGCGAGGCTTCGGCGCTGCTTGGCGTGGCCGGATACATCGTGGGCGCAATAGCGGCTCCCTGCGTGGGCATCGGCAATCTTCTCCATGCCACAGCCATCACGTTCGTGGTGCTCACCGCCCTCATCTTCATCTTCGCCGTCATCAGCTACCGCCTGGCGCCCGACCTGAAGTGAGGCGCACGGCTCAGAATGGCTTACGGTACTTGTCCGGCGCCTCGTTGTCCTCGAGGATACTGAGGTAAGAGGCGTAGCGCGACTGCGATATGCGGCTGTCTTCCACGGCCTTAAGCACGGCGCATCCCGGCTCGTGGGTGTGCGTGCAGTCCGAGAAGCGGCACTTCTTGCTCTCACGGAAAATTTCCGGGAAATAGTGGGCCACATGGGCGCGCTCGAAGTCGATGGTACCGAAGCCGCGGATGCCCGGCGTGTCGATGATGCTGCCGCCGCCGGGGAGGTGGTAAAGCTCTGAGAATGTGGTGGTGTGCATGCCCTGGTCGTGTGCTGCGGAAATCTCGGCGGTGCGCGCCGCCACTCCGGGTATGAGGTCGTTGACGATGGTCGACTTGCCCACGCCGGAGTTGCCGGTCAGCAGCGTCACCTTCCCCTGCAGCTCGGCGCGGAAGGCGTCCATGCCCTCGCCGGTGGCGGCGGAGATGTGCATGACCGGGTAACCTATCGAGCGATAAAGGTATGTGACGGCATCGAGGAGTTCCATGGCCTCGGGGTCGCCTTCGAGCATGTCTATCTTGTTGATGGCCAGGAGGGCGGGCACGCTGTATGCCTCGGCCGTGGCCAGGAAGCGGTCGATGAAGGTGGTGGACACGGCGGGATGGGCCAGCGTCACCACGAGCACGGCCAGGTCTACATTGGCGGCGATGATGTGGCTCTCCTTGCTGAGATTGGAGGCGCGGCGGATGATGTAGTTGCGGCGCGGCGTGATGGCCGTAATCCACGACGTGGCATCGGCGCCCTGCTGCTCGGCTCCTTGGCTGACCGTGACGGTGACATGGTCGCCTACGGCAACGGGGTTGGTGGTGCGGATGCCGCGGATGCGGAAGTTGCCCTTAACCTTGCACTGGAGCTCCTGCCCGGAGGCGGTCTCGACGATGTAGTGCGAGCCGGTGTTGCGCACGACGATGCCCTGCACATGCTCGGCCGGAGTGTCTTTCGCTGTCTGCTTCGGCTTCTTCTTGCCGGATGACTTTGCCATTTTCTGTCTCTGTTTTTCTTTTGAACATGTAAAGTTACAACAAATAATCAACACATTTGTCCTCCGCGCGCCAAAAAATCTGCCCGGGAGGTCTGAAAACTCAGAAATTATGATTAATTTCGCACCATGAAACTGAATAATAAGCCAATGACACCGAAAATATTCTTGACAGCAGCCCTCGCGGCCCTGTTCTCGGCGGGCGGATTCGCCCAGGAGACGGAGGTCGTCACTGTCACGGAAACAGTTACGGAAGAGATTCAGCCGGCCGAGCCGAAGCCCGACAGCGTGTACACGTGGATGGGACAGGCCGCGGTCACGTGGAGCTCGTCGCACACCCCGCTGTGGCTCACCTCCAACCGCTACGGCCTCAGCTCCGTGAGCTCCAACAACGGCTATGTGCGCGCCGGATTCTTCAAAAAAATGACCCACGAAAAACGCTTCTCGTGGGGCGCCGGCGTCGACCTGGTGGCACCCTGGAATTTCTCATCGAACTTCATCATCCAGCAGCTCTACGCCCAGATCCGCTACCGCTCGCTCGAGCTGACCGTGGGCTCGAAAGAGCGCACCCTCGACATCGTGGACAACGAGCTGAGCTCGGGCGACCTCACCTTCTCCGCCAACGCACGCCCCATTCCGCAGGTGTTCATCTCCATGCCCAACTATGAGTTCGTGCCCGGCACCAAGCGCTGGCTCGCCGCCAAGGGCTTCTTCGGCATCGGCATGTTCACCGACTGGCGATGGCAGGAGCACCATGTGGTGAAGAACGGCAAATGGCAGGAGCACGTGCTCTACGCCTCGAAAGGCCTGATGCTGCGCGTGGGCGACCCCGAGCGCCATCCTCTCACATTTGAGGGCGGCCTCGAGATGGGTACCACGATGGGCGGTACCGTCCACTATTACAACACCACCGACAAGAAGATGGACGTCATCAAGATGCCCCACGACTTCAAAAACATCTGCAAGGCTATCATCGGTCTCAGCGGCGGCGACAGCGACGACCCCAAACAATGGGGCGAGCGCGCCAACGCCTACGGCAACACCGTGGGCCAGTGGTCGGCGGCCCTCACGCTCAAGCCCGCCGCTTGGAACGGCTGGAGCATCCGCCAGTATTTCGAGCATTATTTCGAGGACCACTCCATGATGTTCTTCGACTACATGTGGAAAGACATGCTGCTCGGCACCGTCATTGAGTTCCCCAAGAACCCGTTCGTCGACAAGTTCCTCTATGAGTATCTCGGCATGAAAGACCAGGCAGGACCCATTTTTAATGACACAAACGACAAGTTTCCCGAGCAGGTCAGCGGCTCGGACGGCTACTATAACCACAACATCTACCCAGGCGGCTGGGGCCACTGGGGCATGGGCATGGGCAATCCCCTGCTTGTCAGCCCGATATACAATAAAAACCGCAGCTTAACCTTCAAGCACAACCGCGTTAAGGCCCACCATTTCGGCATCAGCGGCACGCCCTGCGACCTCTTCCACTACCGCGTGCTCATGACATACAACCGCAGCTGGGGAACGTACGACGAACCGACGAACCACGTCATGCACGACTTCAGCTGGCTCATCGACGCCACCTTCTCCCCGCAGAAATGGGACGGCTGGAAAATCGGCCTCAGCATCGCCGGCGACACCGGAAGCCTCATGGGCAAGAGCACCGGCGCAATGTTAACTTTAACGAAAACAGGATGGATACACTGACCAATACCAAGGCAGCGCTTCACAACAAACGCCTGCCGCATAAGACTTTACGGGGCTGCGCGGCCTTCTTCGCCGCCCTCCTCGCCGTGTTCGTACTCTCCACCTCCGCATGCCGCGAACTGCCCCTCGACGGCGACCTGGCCGGACAGTGGAAACTCACGCAGATTCAGTTCCCCGACGGCACGGTAGTCACCGCCGACGAGACAGATGTGCACTATCGATTCTACCGTCACCTCGGCACATTCTTCTCTGTCAAGTACGGTTCTTTCAAGGCCAACATCGACTACAACTACCCCAAACTTGTGATGGACTTTGCGGCCGGCGTAGGCTATTACCCACGTGCCTTCGGCATCATTCCTCCCGAGGACTACAAACCTGCCGAAGGGACGCCCATGGTCGTCACATACACCATCTCCAAACTCTCCTCGAGCCACCTGGAGATGACCTCCGACCAGGGCGTAACCATCATCGCGCGCAAGTTCTGAGCACACTTCTTTAGTAAAATCTATAAAACCCATAACGCATTATGAGAAAAGCAATTATCTCCCTTCTGATGGCCGTGGCAATTGTCTGCACAGCCATTGCTGAACTTCCCATCACCAAAGTCGACAAAATTGCCCCCACTGAAGAAATCTTCATGGACATGGCCGTCTCCGCCGCCAAGAAAGCCAAACAGGCGAAAGGCCTGCCCTGCGGCGCCGTCATCATACTCAACAATGCCTTCCGCTCTGCCGGAACCGCCGACGCCACCGCCACCGCCGAGCAGAACGCCATCGCCAAAGCCGCTCTGCCCTCGCTGGAGAATGCCATCATCTTCACCGTCAACGAGCCCACCACCGAGGCCTACAACGACATCTGCCGCTTCGGCGCCGAGTCCGTTGTCTTCGTGAACGGCCGCGATGACGTGGTTGCCGCCGGCATCTACCCCGCCAGCGCCTACGACGACTCGAAGATCGACACCACCCTCACACAGGTGCCCCTCAAGCAAATCTCCTTCGCCGAGGCCGCTTCCCTGCTCAAGTGATGCCTTACCGCATTACCATCCTCACCGGAACACGCGCTGACTGGGGCATCCTCACGCCGCTGGCCCAGGCCCTCCGTAACCGCACGGACGTGGCTCTCTCCATTGTGGCCACGAACATGCACCTGTCCGAGCGCCACGGCATGACCGTCAACGAGATTCTCCGCGCCGGATTTGCCGTGGACCGTCGTGTGCCCATGCCGATTGTCACCGACAGCCCCGTCGAGCGCATCCACGCCATGGCGCAGTGCATGAACGGCATGGCCAATGCGCTCACCGAGTTGCGCCCCAACGCCGTCATCATCCTCGGCGACCGCTTCGAGATGCTCGCTTCGGCCTCAGCAGCCGCGATGCTCCGTATTCCTATAATACACATCGCCGGCGGCACCGTCTCCTTCGGTGCCGTCGACGACTCCATCCGCCACGCCATCACCAAGCTGGCATCGCTCCACCTCACCGAGACCGAGGAGCACCGCCGCCGCGTCGTCCAGATGGGCGAAGACCCCGCCCGCGTGGTCACCTGCGGCGCCCTCGGCGTCTGGAACATCATGCACCGGCCGCTGCTCACCGAGGACGAGCTGGCGCAGGCCCTCGGCGGCTTCCGCGTCACCCGCGACCGCACCATCCTGGCCACATACCACCCCGCCACGCTCGACAACGTGCCGCCCGCCGACTCCTTCCGCCAGCTGCTCATCGCCCTCGACCGCTTCCCCGACCACAACGTCCTCTTCTCCGGCGCCAACAACGACGCCGGCGGCATGGCCATCAACGCCATGATCGAGGTGTATGCCGCCGCCAACCCCACGCGCGTCAAAGCCGTGAAGACGCTGGGCATGGAGCTTATTATCAGCACCATGCGCCACTCCGCCGTCTTCGTCGGCAACAGCTCGAGCGGCATCGTGGAGGCTCCGTCGGCCGGCATCCCCACCGTCGACATCGGCAACCGCCAGGCCGGTCGCCAGCGCGCCGCCTCGGTGATACACTGTCCCGACGACGCCGACTCCATCGAGGCCGCCATACGCCGCGCCCTCTCGCCCGAGATGCAGGAGCTGGCCGCACGCCGCGAGAGCCCGTACTATCACGAGAACACGCGCACAATCATGGTCGACGCCATCATGCGCTTCCTCGCCGACCTCGCCGACGGCCACGCCAACAAAACATTCTATGACGTGGACTTCGCCTGTCCGCCCGCATCATCCAACTGACACTCAAACCGTTATCCCATGGCAGCAGAACGCCCGCTCTTCATTATACCCGCCCGCGGCGGCAGCAAAGGCATACCCCACAAGAACATCCGGGAGCTGTGCGGCAAGCCGCTGGTGATGTATGCCGTCGACGCTGCACGCGCCCTCTGCGCCGACACCGCGCGCATCATACTCAGCACCGACGACGAGGCCATCGCCGACGTGGTGCGCGCCCACGGCCTCCCCGTCCCCTACATGCGTCCCGCCGAGCTGGCCACGGACACGGCCGGCTCGCGCGAGTTCATGCTCGACGCCATGGACTGGGCTGACGCTCAGGGCATTGACTATGACGCCGTGGTGCTCCTCCAGCCCACGTCGCCCTTCCGCACGGCCACCCACGTGCGCGAGGCCATGGCACTCTATCGCCCCGACCTCGACATGGTGGTCAGCGTTTGCCCCGCCGCATCAAACCCCTATTACACCTGCTACGAGACCGGCGGCGACCCCGACGGATTCCTCCACATCTCCAAAGGCGACGGCATGTACACACGCCGCCAGGACTGCCCGCCCGTCTGGGAATACAACGGCGCCGTCTACGTCATCAACCCCGATAGCCTGCGCCGGCAGCCGATGGGCGCCTTCCGCCGACGCCTACCCTACCCCATGAGCCGCGAGGACTCCACAGACCTGGACACGCCCCTCGACTGGCTCGTGGCCGAGACAATCATGGCCCAACGCAAAACCTGTGAACACAATGACTGACATCTCTCTCCACACCATCAACGCCGACGCCCCGCTGCTCGAGGCGCTGGCACGCCTCAACCGCCTCTCCGGAGGACCCATGACGCTCTTTGTCCAAAACCTTGGCGGACGCGTAACCGGCTCGGTAACAGACGGTGACATACGCCGTGCACTGCTTCGCGGAGTGTGCGTCACCGACCCCGTCTCGCGCGCCATGAACACCTCCTTCCATGCCCTCGAGGCCCACGGCGACGCCCACGAGAACGTGCTGCGGCTCCGCGATATGCGCCTCAGCGGCATCGTCCTGGCACCCGTACTCGACAGCGAGGGACGGATAACCGAGATCATCGACCTGCGCGTCACCGCCTCGCGCCTCCCCATCGGCGCCGTCCTCATGGCCGGCGGCAAGGGCGAGCGCCTGCGTCCCATGACCCTCACCACCCCCAAACCGCTCCTCAAAATCGACGGCAAAGCCATCATCGACTACAACGTGGAAGCCCTCGCCGCCGCCGGCGTCACCGACGTCACCGTCATCGCACGCTACCTCGCCGAGCAACTCTACGACCACTTCGCCCGGCCCATCGCCGGCCTCAACGTGCGCGTACTCACCGAGGACAAGCCCCTCGGTACCATCGGCGGCGCACGTATGGCCCTCTCCCGCGACACCGCCACCGAGCACACACTGGTCATGAACTCCGACCTGCTCACAACCGTCTCTTTCGAGGACATGTACCTGCGCCACGTCGAAGAAAATGCCGACGTCTCCGTCGCAGTCCTCCCATACACCCTCAGCGTCCCCTACGCCATCCTCTCCACCGACAACAACGGCTGCGTCACCTCGATCGAGGAAAAGCCCACCTACACATACTTCGCCAACGCCGGCATCTACATCTTTCGCAACACAGTCCTGCTCTCCATGGCCGAAGACACCCACATGGACGCCACCGACCTGATAGAGAGCGTGATATCCCGCGGCGGCAAAGTCGTCTGCCACCCCGTCAACGGCACATGGATCGACATCGGCGCCCCCGCCGACTTCCAGCGCGCCTCCGAAATGATGCGCCACCACCGCGACCTCAGCGCCCGCCGCTGAACCCCGGCGCCCCTCCGCGCGTTATCATTACGGCGCCGATGCTTCCCCGAGCCTCGCTGCCGCCCCACATAACCGACATAAAAACACAATCACGCCATGGCTGATTCAAACTTCATAGACTACGTTAAAGTCCTCTGCCGCAGCGGCAAAGGCGGCGCCGGCTCGCGCCATTTCTACCGGGCCAAATACGTTCCCAAAGGCGGTCCCGACGGCGGCGACGGCGGTCGCGGCGGACACATCATCCTCCGCGGCAACAAGAACATGTGGACCCTCCTGCCCCTCAAATTCCGCCGCCACATCTTCGCCGGAAACGGCCAGAGCGGCTCCGGCGGACGCTCATTCGGCAAGGACGGCGACGACGTCATCATCGACGTTCCCTGCGGAACAGTCGTCTTTGACGCCGAAACCGGCGAATTCCTCTGCGAAGTCCAGGACGACGGCCAGGAAGTGAAACTCCTGCGCGGAGGCCGCGGAGGCCTCGGCAACTGGCACTTCGCCACCTCCACAAACCGCACCCCGCGCTACGCCCAGCCCGGCGAACCCGCCATCGAAAAATCCGTCATCCTCGAACTCAAACTCCTCGCTGACGTCGGCCTCGTCGGATTCCCCAACGCCGGCAAGTCCACCCTCCTCTCCGCCGTCTCCGCCGCGCGACCCAAGATTGCCGACTATCCCTTCACCACCATGGAGCCCCAGCTCGGCATCGTCTCCTACCGCGACAACCGCTCGTTCGTCATGGCCGACATCCCCGGCATCATCGAAGGCGCCAGCGAGGGCAAAGGCCTGGGCCTCAGATTCCTGCGCCACATCGAGCGCAACGCCGTCCTCCTGTTCATGGTGCCCGCCGACGCCGACGACATCACCGCCCAGTACAACGTCCTCCTCGAAGAGCTGCGCCACTTCAACCCCCAGCTCATGGACAAACACCGCATCCTCGCCATCTCCAAGAGCGACATGCTCGACGAAGAACTCATGGACGAAATCGCCAAGACCCTCCCCGCCGACATCCCCCACGTCTTCATCAGCGCCGTCTCCGGCCAGGGCATCACCGAGCTCAAGGACACCCTCTGGCGCGCCATCACCGACGACGCCAACCGCCTCGCCACCGTCGACATCGTCCACCGCCCCCTCGACGGCCACCACCGCGTCCGCGAAGAAGACGAGTTCATCTTTGAGCAGGAGCCCACTGCCGACGACGCCGAAGAAGCCGAGGACCTGCAGTCCATCGACCCTAACACCTGGGGCGACCCCGACGACTTCTGGGACGAAGAATCCTCCGTCAACGACAACTAACCCCTCCCCCCTCACACTCTCCCCCCTCGTAGCACGGCCCCGCCCACCCCGCGGAGCCGTGCTGCGTTTACGTAGGTCACATTTGCGCACAATCCGGTCTGATATAACGGCCTGATGTGGCAACTGTCGCAAATTTTGCGACAGTTCAAACTGAATGTGACCGTGACTGGGCGAGGGGGGACTGAAAAAGTGGGTGAAAAATTGGGAGGTAAGCAGTTTTTTTATTACTTTTGCAAATTGTATGGGTGCCGGGAGTTCCGACGCCCGTTGCCGATATGGTTTTGCAGCGTCCGTAAGCCGCTTTCCCAAGGCCTGACATAAAGCTACCGTGATACAACAAACTGTCTCACGAACAGAAAACGTGATACAACAAACTGTCTCACGCGAATAAAAACGTTAGACACAAAACACTCACGCACGTAAGACGTGATATAACTGACTGCCACTCGCGCATAAATGGATTTATTGCTGCACATATTGTTCAGTGGAATTGCAATAGGCGTTCTCATCTCCGCCCCCATGGGTCCGGTGGGAATGCTCATCATCCAGCGCACCATCAGCAAGGGACGCTGGCCGGCTTTCTTCACGGGCATCGGCGCCGCGTTCTCCGACCTGTGCTACTGTCTGCTCACCGGCCTGGGCATCTCCTTCGTCACCGACCTCATCGAGAACAACCAGCAGCCGCTGCAGATTGTCTCCGGCGTGGTGCTCGCCGCCTTCGGCATTTTCCTCTTCCGCAAGAATCCCACGCGCGCGCTCCAGCCAAACACCTCCGAGGCGCCGAAGAACTATCTCGCCGACATTGTCAGCGGCTTCTTCATCACGGTCTCCAACCCGCTCATCCTCTTCTTCATCATAGGCCTTTTTGCCCGCTTCGAGCTGATCACTCCCGACTTCACCTTCCTGCACTACATCCTGGCCTACGCCTGCATCCTGGGCGGCGCGCTGATGTGGTGGTACCTGGTCACGATGCTCGTCAACCGCCTGCGCCGCCGCATCAACGTGCGCTCGCTCTGGCTCATCAACCGCATCATCGGCGCCCTGCTCATTCTCATGGCCATCGCCGGCGTGGTGATGGCATTCCTCCCCGAGAAACCGGCATAAAGGCCTCACCGTTTTCCCCATCCTCTCTTTCAATACATCCCCCTCTCTATGAAGACCGTCAAAGCACCCTACATAGCCGAACTCGACTCGCTCTCCAACGCTGACGACATCACCACGCTCCTCGACCGCGCCGGCACACGATGCACCATCGACTGCCTCAACTGGCCCGACCTCTATCCCTACGCCCCGCTCACAACGTTCACCATCGCCCACTCCGCGACCCAGCTCTACATCGACTTCTTCGTGCGCTGCAACTATCTGCGCGCCGAGAACTACGAGAACCAGTCGCCCGTGAGCCAAGACTCGTGCGTGGAGTTCTTCGTGAGCCCAGACCTCGCCGACGAGAAGCTCTACTGGAACTTCGAGTTCAACTGCATCGGCACCATCAACGCCAGCCACCGCCGCGAGCGCAAGAATCCCACGCGCCTCAGCGACGACGAGCTCCGGCGCATCCGCCGCTATGCCTCGTGCGGCACACGCCCGTTCCGCGAGATGGAGGGCATGTTCGCCTGGAACCTGCTCGTAGCCATACCCCTTGACCTGCTGGGAATTAAGTACGAAGGCAAACCCGTCAACATGCGCGGCAACTTCTACAAGTGCGCGTCGGCCACGGCCGCTCCCCACTTCCTGAGCTGGAACCCCGTCGTCAGCGAGCGCCCCGACTTCCACCGCCCGCAGAACTTCGGCCTCATCACCCTCCTCTGACCCACCCCCCCGCGCCGGCCGGCGCGCCGCGCAAGTTTGCCCCAGCGGCATAACTTGCCATAAAACACATAATTAGGTTTTGCAATAGAACAAGATAAATTTCCAATTTATGGCACAATTCAAATCAAAAGCGGGAGTCATAGCCGCCACCGTGGGCTCGGCCATCGGCCTGGGCACCGTCTGGCGCTTCCCGGCACAGACACAGGCGGGCGGCGGCGCTGCCTTCCTGCTGGTTTACGTCGCAGTCCTCTTCATACTGGGCGTGCCGCTGATGCTGGGCGAATTCTCCATTGGCCGCGCCGGACGCAGCGATGCCACCGGCGTCTTCAACAAACTCTCGCCCCACTCGGGGTGGTGGCTCGTCGGCCTCGCTTCGGTGCTCGTCACCTTCCTCATCATGATCTTCTACATGGTCGTGGGCGGCTGGACGCTCGAATACTTCATGGAGAGCATCAACGGCGGCCTCTACGGCGGCCTGCCCGAGGGAAGCCACGACACATTCTTCAACGAACGCATGCAGGAATATGTCATAGACGGCTATCAGGCAATGATTTACGCCGTCGTGTTCATCCTCATCAACATCGTCGTCCTCCTGCGCGGCGTCCGCAAAGGCATCGAGCGCATCTCCAACATCATGATGCCGCTGCTCTTCGTGCTGCTCCTGCTGTTCTGCGTCGTGGCGCTGAGCATGGACGGCGCCGCCGAAGGCGTGGCCTACTTCCTGAGCCCCGACTTCTCGAAACTCACCATGAGCAACTGCCTCTCCGCCCTGGGCCAGGCCCTCCTCTCCCTCTCGCTGGGCATGGGCATACTCCTCACCTACGCCGGCTACTACCCTGACAACGTGCACCTCACGCGCACCTCCGTCACCGTCGTGTCCACCACCCTCCTCGTGGCCATACTCATGGGCCTCATCATCTTCCCCGCCGTCTTCACCTTCAACCTCACCGACCAGAGCCTCGGAGGCACCGCGCTGATATTCATCACCTTGCCCGAGATATTCGCCTCCATGCCCGGCTGCCACATCTGGTCGGCGCTCTTCTTCCTGCTGCTGTTCATGGCGGCGCTCACGTCCACTATCTCCACCGGCGAAGTGATGGTGCGCTTCTTCCAGGACCGCCTTCATCTGCGCCGCAGCGCCGCCGTGTGGCTCACCATGGGTCCCATGTGCGTCCTCTCGGCAGTCTGCTCGCTGAGCTTCGGCGAACTCGAGTGGCTGAAAATATGCGGCCACGTCCTCTTTGACTTCCTGGACATGGTCACCAACAACTACATGCTCCCGCTCATCGCCCTGGGCTGCTGCCTCTACGTCGGCTGGTTCGGCCCCAAGAACCTCATGCGCGACCAGCTCAGCAACCACGGCACGCTGCGCACCCCCGCCGCCACCGCCATCATCTTCCTCGTCCGCTACATCTGCCCCCTCGCCATCCTCACCATGCTCCTCAGACCCTCAATGAAATAATTTGGGCTATTCGACAAAAACGTCCCTCTATGGGAGCTCTTTAACCGCCTCGAGGTCGCACCCGGGCTCTGTGAACGACTACCATTCATTGCACCACCCCGGACGCACGGCCCCAAATGCCGTAATCGATTCCCCGTCTTCTCATATGAAAATGCCCCACGACGACTGGGAACGCCGGCGTTAGCGAGCGATTAGGGTAGCCAGGGCGTGCAGGCTGCGCAGAGCGCTGCCAAATCCCTGGTAATGTGGGTTTTATGAAAATGCACTACGTAGTTGTGCTTTAGGGATTTTCTAACGCACACGCTAAACGCGGTGCAACTCTGAGGAAGGGGACGAACCCCTCGCTTAGGGCACCACTACCTACATGGAGGAAGACTTTATGAGACGAAGTGACCCTAATAGTTATTCTAACTTTTGGGGTGCAATTCAGAGGATAGTCATTTTGTTACGGCAAATCCGTTAGACAACGCCGGGCACTCCGCAATTGCGGGATGCCCGGCGGTTTGTGTTGGGGGGGACGGGTTATTCGGCGGCGTAGGAGAGGACGGTGGGGGACTCGACGTCGACGCCGAACTCGCGGGCGCGCGCCAGTATGGCTCGCGCCAGTTTGGGTTTGAGGTCTTCGGGGCAATAGCGGAAATAGGCCTCGGCGGCTCGCACGTGGGCGGCGTCGGGCATGGGATATTCTTTGCGCTCGGGAAGTCCGTAGTCGCTGAGGGGCAGTTCTTTGCGCTCCTCGTAGGTGATTCTGTCACTCATAGTCGTTGTTTATTATAGAGGTTTATTTTTAATGTGTGTCTGTCGCGCGGACCGCGTTCACAAAAACGGCCAATGAGCGGAACAGCCGCCCGCGGAGGGGTGGTGCTGTCCGCTCATTGTTATAACGCGCGTATGCCGCGAAATGTTTGTCGGGGGACGATGTTGTCGGCGCCGGCGGGTGTTTAGAACTCGCAGTTGCCCGGGAAGCGGGGGAAGGGGATGACGTCGCGGATGTTGGCCATGCCGGTGACGAAGAGGACGAGGCGCTCGAAGCCGAGGCCGAAGCCGCTGTGGGGGACGGTGCCGAATTTGCGGGTGTCGAGATACCACCACATATCCTTCATGGGGATGCCCAGCTCTTCGATGCGCGTGAGGAGTTTGTTGTAGTCGGCCTCACGCTCGGAGCCGCCGATGATTTCGCCGATTTTGGGGAAGAGGACGTCCATGGCGCGCACAGTCTTGCCGTCTTCGTTCTGCTTCATGTAGAAGGCCTTGATTTCTTTGGGATAGTCGGTGAGGATGACGGGACGTTTGAAGTGTTCTTCGACGAGGAAGCGCTCGTGCTCGCTGGAGAGGTCGCAGCCCCAGTAGACGGGGAACTCGAACTTGTGGCCGCTCTCCATGAGGATTTTCACGCCCTCGGTGTATGGCAGGCGCACGAAGTCGTTGTGGATGACGAACTCGAGGCGACTGATGAGCTCTTTGTCGTACATTTCCTGGAGGAATTCGATGTCGTCGCGGGCATTCTCGAGGGCAAAGCTGATGCAGTATTTAATGAATTCCTCGGCGAGGTCCATGTTGTCGGTGATGTCGTAGAAGGCCATCTCGGGCTCGATCATCCAGAACTCGGCGAGGTGACGCGGGGTGTTCGAATTCTCGGCGCGGAAGGTGGGGCCGAAGGTGTAGATGGCGCCGAGGGCTGTTGCGCCGAGCTCGCCTTCGAGCTGTCCGGAGACGGTGAGCGCGGTGGTCTTGCCGAAGAAGTCCTTGGAGTAGTCTACCTTGCCCTCCTCTGTGCACGGCAGGTTCTCGAGGGGGAGGGTTGTCACCTGGAACATGGCGCCGGCGCCTTCGCAGTCGCTGGCGGTGATGAGCGGGGTGTTCAGGTAGAAGAAGCCTTTCTCGTTGAAGAACTTGTGGATGGCATAGGCCAGCACGGAGCGCACGCGCAGGATAGCGCCGAAGGTGTTTGTGCGGGGACGCAGGTGGGCGATCTCGCGCAGGAACTCGAGGGTGTGGCCTTTTTTCTGGAGGGGATATTCGGCGGGGTCGGCGATGCCGTAGATTTCAAATTTGTCGGCCTGAACCTCGCAGACCTGGCCGCGGCCCATGCTCTCAACCATCTTGCCGTATACGCACAGCGATGAGCCGGTGGTGATGGCCTTCAGCTCTTCCTCGCTGAAGCG
Source organism: Bacteroidales bacterium (assembly GCA_004552485.1). Classification (GTDB taxonomy): domain Bacteria; phylum Bacteroidota; class Bacteroidia; order Bacteroidales; family Muribaculaceae; genus CAG-873. Next base: position 39,474 of record SFOH01000010.1, read on the forward strand.
GTTCAGGTCAAAGACAATCTGGAGGTTTTTGATGGTTGAGCCGTCATTGAGGGCCACAAACTGAACATGCTTGTTGCCGCGGCGGGTGCGCACCCATCCTTTCACACAGACATCCTGTCCGATGAGTTCGCCGCCCTTGACGGCATCCACAATCTTGGTACGTTTCATTTCTTTATTATCGGTATATTGTTATTTTTCAGGGGAAAACGGCCGTGAGTCGGCCCGAATGCCTATTATGGCACAAAGGTAGTGATTTTTTCGCAAACCATCAACTTTTTTATTATGTACGCTCGCGAAGAGACACGGCTTGTCCGTTCCTGAAAAAGGTTGACTCGGTTTGTTGGTTTAACTTAGGATGGTTGACTCTTTGTCTAAGAGTGGTTGTCTAACTGGGTCCTATCCCTGG
>SFOH01000093.1 GCA_004552485.1 Bacteroidales bacterium
TGGCGCGTGACCGAAGCCGGCGTTTACCGCCTCACCTTCGACCTCCGCAACTGGAAAATGTCGACAGCCTATCTGGGCGGAAAACCCGTGGCTCCCGTTGAACCCATCGCCGCCGACAACGTCTATCTCGTTGGCGACGCCACCCCCAAAGGCTGGAACATCGACGAACCCACTCAGTTCACCAAAGAGAGCGAGTACATCTTCTCATGGGAGGGCACGCTCCAGACCGGCGACTTCAAGTGCTGCCTGACCACCGGCACATGGGATCAGCCATTCATCCGCCCCGACGCCAACGGCACGGAAGTCAACAAGGACGGTGTGGCCGTTGAGGATTTCGTCTTCGTGGCCAGCCCCGACAACAAGTGGAAAGTCACCTACGCCGCCAATTACAAGGTTGTCCTCGACCTCGAGCACTGCAAGATAAACGTTCAGTTCGTCTCCGACCTGCCCGAGCCTGAGAGCAAAGCCATCGAGGCCGACAACGTCTACATGATCGGCGACGCCACTCCCAACGGCTGGAGCCTGGACAACGCCCAGACCTTCACCCGCAGCGCCTCCAACAAATACATCTGGACATGGACCGGCTCCCTGGTTTCCGGCACCTTCAAGTGCTGCACCGCCAATGACAAGGGCTTCGACATCCCCTTCATCCGTCCCGCTTCAGCCGACGTCACAGTCAGCAAGGCAGGCGTAAGCGCCAACACCTTCGTCTACACCCAGAACCCCGACGACCAGTGGAAAGTAACCGACGCCGGTGACTACACCATCACTCTCGACCTCGAGAACTGGACCATCGACGTCAAGGCCGCAGGCTCCACAAAACCCGACCCCGACCCCGATGAATACGACCCCCAGGCCCTCAAGACCGACGCCCTCTATATCATCGGCGACGCAACCCCCGGCGGCTGGAGCATGGACAACCTCACCGCCCTCACACGCAGCGCTGACAACAAGTACCAGTATTCATGGGAAGGCACCCTCAAGACCGGCGAATTCAAAGGCTGCCTCAAACCTGACGGCACATTCTCCGGTCCCTGGGTGAAACCCACCAAGAGCGGCGTAACCGTCACAAAGGACGGCGTCTCTGACGACAAGTTCATGTTCGGCGGCGACCCTGACGACAAGTGGGTGGTGCGCAACTCCGGCCGCTACCGCATCCTCTTCGACGTTCAGAAATGGACCATCTCCGTCACCTACCTCGGCGCCGCTCAATCACGCCGCCATCACTGATTTATTTCACCTCACAATAAATTATCATCCACAACAATGAAAATGAAAATGCTCACCGTTGCCGCCATCGCCGCCGCCACCATCTTCGGCACCATGGCCACCGCCTGCGAGGACGACAACTACAAGATGAAATATCCGCCCAAGTTTGAGCTGCCCGAGCTCCCTGACGTTGGCGACATCCACACCTTCAAGGCGCCCCTGTACTGGAGCATCTACGAGTATTGCTACGACCTGGAGTGCGCCGGCGTAGCCAACGAGTCAATGGACTACACCCTCACCCAGTGGACACAGACCATGGACTGGATTGCCGAAAATCTCAAGCCCCACGGCTATGACATGGTGTGCACAGACGGTTTCATCCCCATGACCGCACGCAACGGCTCCCTCTACATGACACACTACGGCTCCGTAGCTCTCAAGGACCTGGTGGCTGAGGCCAAGAAACGTGGCCTCAAAGTGGGCGTCTACGACAATCCCATGTGGATTCACTGCTCGCTGGACAAGACCATCCCCGGCACCGACATCAAGGTCGGCGCCCTCCGCTACAACGGCACCGAACCCGTCAACAACCCCAAAGTCGACGACATGTGGTTCACCTGGGGCATAGCCACCCACGCCGGCGCCCAGGAATGGATTGACGGCTTTTTCAAGCACTACAAGGAGTTAGGCATTGAGTACATCCGCATGGACTTCCTCTGCTGGTACGAGGACGGCTTCGACCGCGGTATGGGTAAGGTAGGCCACGGCTACGGCCGCGAAAACTATGCCCGCTACCTCAACTACATCGCCGAGTCAGCCAAGAAGTACGGCATCTTCACCTCCCTGGTGATGCCTCACCTCTACAATGACGCCGAGGTGGAGAAGATGTACGGCAACATGGTGCGCATTGTCCGCGACACCCGCGACGGCGGATGGTGGTTCACCTCACAGGACGAGCGTGGCAACACCTTCACATCCTGGCCCAACTGCAACAATCAGTTTGACGGCTTCGCTTACTGGAACCACGTCTCAGGCCGCGGCCAGGTCATCCTCGACGGTGACTTCCTCCGCATCCACAACTATGCCGACAAGGCAGAGAAAGAGTCTGTTATCTCGCTGCAGCTCCTCGCCGGCGGTCCCGTCACCGTCGCCGACCAGCCCTCCACCATCGGCGACAACATCTCCTTCTATCAGAACGACGAGCTCCTCGCCCTCAACGCCGACCGCTTCGTAGGCCAGCCCCTCGCCGACAAGAGCAACGGCACAGTCTGGTACGGCACCATGACCAACGGCGACATCGTGGTGGGCATCTTCAACCGCGACGACAACGCCAAGACTGTCAACCTGCCCCTCTCCGCCGTCGGTGTCAACACCGAAATGAGTGCCCGCGACCTCTGGCTC
>SFOH01000011.1 GCA_004552485.1 Bacteroidales bacterium
GAGGCCACCGACCAGTTCGTCCGCAACAAGGGCGTATGGAACTGGGATCCCTCAGTTGTCATCACCCTCACCGCCGGCAAAGGCCAGGCTCTGAGCTCGACCTACTATCAGGCTTGCGTCGACTGGGTTTACGAGAACATCTGCGTTCCCCTGGGCGACACCTCCATCAAGTCCGGTAAGTTCTATGTTTCCTCTTACGGCAACAACGAGTACTACTCCGGCACCTCCGCCTACCAGAACAACGTTGACCTGCGTCCTTCTGCCGCACGCACTCAGTATCCCGCCGAGTACGACGCCATGTCCGACGACGAAATCGTCGCCCTCGAGAAGAAACGCTTCATGAACGAGGTTATGCCCGGCGCCCTGTCCAAACTCCACCCGGATGCAGTTCCCGTTGAAGGCATCGAAGTGACCTACACCGTCAACTTCTCGGCATACACCGGCACCACCACTGCCTACACCGCCGTCTTCAAAGTTGTCGGCCCCGGCAAGTTCGAGCCCGTATCCTGCACCTGGGACAACTAATCACGTAACACCGTAGCGGAGCGCGTGCCTCCCGCAGGCACGCCTCCCCTACCCCGCTCCATAGCGCCGCAACCCGCACCCCGGGCTGCGGCGTTTTTCCGTTCTTATGGTTTTCTCGCTATTTGTTCGTAACTTTGCACCACGCAATAAAATACCCCTGAAGAAAAAGATGAAAGCGACAGCAAAACAGAAAATACGCAAGGCCGCGACCCAGGCCACCTCATGGCTCAGCGGACGCACCGCCGTCATGGCCCTCATGACCCTCCTCTCACTCCTGTGGTTCGTCGTCGACTGGTGCGCCGACACAACCTTCCGCGCCATGAGCGACTGGATGCTGTGGAGTGTGAACCTCACGGCCGCGCTGGTGCTGCTGACGCCGTGGATGCTCTCGCGGCGTGTGTGGGCGCAGGTGCTCACGGTCACTCTCCTCGACCTTCTGCTGCTGGCGAATCTCATCTACAACCGCACCTACCTCACCGCCATCCCCTACGACTCCTACGCCATCGCCTCGAACATGGCCGACTTCACCAGCTCCGTCACCGGCTCGCTGCGCCTGCTCGACCTCGGCTTCCTGGTTATCCTCATCGGCGGCGCCATTTGGGCCTCGCGCCTGCCGCGCCCCACGGGTAAGCGCCGCCTTGCCCCCTGGCTGACGTGGACGGCCGTCATGGCCGCCGTCAGCGCCGTGGGCATAATGGCCCGCGGAGGCTTCTACAAGGCCTACGACACGCTCATACAGTCCTGCTACTACTACACCGCCGGCGTACCCACCTACACCGTCGGCGGACACATCCTCTACACCGCCCTCGATGCCCGACGCAGCGGCGCCGCCCTCTCCCCCGCCGACTCCGCCGCCGTCCGCGACTGGCTCGCCGAGCACCGCGCCCTGACGCTCCCGGCCGCCGACTCTGCCGCCGCGCCCGCGCGCCAAAACCTCGTGCTCATCATCTGCGAAAGCCTCGAGTCGTGGCCCATCGGCGCACGCGTAGACGGCAAGGAAGTCACCCCCTTCCTCAACAGCCTCATCGCCGACTCAACAACCTTCTACGCTCCGAATATGCTCACCCAGGTGGCCGCCGGACACAGCATCGACGCTCAGCTCATGTTCACCACCGGCCTCCTCCCCGCCGTGAACGGAATATACTCCATGAAATATCCTCAGCACGAGTATCCGTCGCTGAACAAGGCCCTCGCCGCCGACCGCGACGCGCGCAGCCTCCTGTTCATGTCCGACAAACTCATCACCTGGAACCAGGGCGTCATCGCCCGCTCATTCGGCTACGACAGCATCCTCTATCGCGACAACTGGCACCTCGACGAGACTATCGACCGCCACCTCACCGACGGCTCGTTCCTGCGCCAGAGCGTCGACGCCGTCCGGCAGGGCAACCTGTGGGCCGAGGGCAGCCCCGCCATGCTCACCTTCATCACCTACACCGGCCACTTCCCCTTCATCCTCAACAAAGAGCAGCAGGACCCCGCCTTCGACCTCAGCGGCGCTCCCCTGCCTCCGCGCCTGCGCGACTATCTGGCCGACGTCCACTATGTCGACGCACAGCTGCGCACCGTCGTCGACTATCTGCGCTCGCGCAGCGACTACGACCGCACCGCCGTCGTCATCGTCGGCGACCACCAGGCCCTCGGCAACGAGCGCGATGCCCTGCGCCGCCACTCCCGCGAGGCCGCCGCGCTCGTCAGCGCCGGACAATACACGCCCTTCATAGTGCTGAATGCGCCCAAGCCCGGCCGCAACGACCGCACCTTCGGCCAGGCCGACGTCTACCCCACCCTCCTCGACATCCTCGGCCTGCGCGGCGCCCCTCTGCCGCGGTGGCTGGCCGGCTCCCCCACCCCGGCGCTGTGGCGCGGCCTGGGCTGGAGCATCTTCTCGGACGCGCATCCCGGCGTGGCCTACAGCACCGTGCCCCATCAGGCCGAGGGCGACACCGCCCGCGTCGCCGCCACCGTCCTGCGCCATCTCTCCGGCGCCCGACGCATCTCCGACCGCATCATCACCCACAACCTCCTCGCCCGCTGACCTCCCCACCCTGCCAATCGGCTCCCCACCCCGCCTGAAGGGTCGGATTCCGGCATCAAATGCCGGCGTGGATGTAGGAGAGACGGATTCCAAGCTGTTATGAGAGCAAACGCCCGGCTTCGCGAAGCAGGACGGCAGAGCCGTCCATTAGTGGTAGCCAGGGGTTCAGCTGCGCGTTAGCGCTGCAAACCACTGGTAATGAGTATAATATATTAGAGGGCACCGCGTGGCGGTGCGTTATAAAATCCCTAACGCACGCGCTGACGCGGTGCTGCTCTGTGGGGGGGGACACGAAACCGCGGGTCGGCTGCGCTCTGCGCAGCCGGACCCGCGGCTACACTAATCGCCCGCCACGCAGGCGTTCCCGGTCGCTCAAAAGCGTCAATCGATTTAAAAACATATCAACCAACTTTAGGCAACCACACTTATTTTTGCAGGTGTGGGAAAAAAGGCGTAACTTTGCAGACCGCTTGTCTGTTACGGAGACAGCGGCATCTCTAAAACTATTCACACCCCAAGATGTCTACAGACCCTTTGCCGGCCATAATGGGCCCCACTGAAATCGTTTCTCTCGTCATCGCCTGCCTGGCTCTGCTCCTCTCAGGATTTATCTCCGGCAGCGAAATCGCATACTTCTCTCTAACCCCCGCACAGGAGGAGGACCTCGACGACTCCAACGCCGGGCGCCGTGTGCTCGCTCTGCTGCGCAAGCCCGAGCGTCTGCTGGCCACTATCCTCATCGCCAACAACCTGGTGAACGTGGCCATCGTCGTGCTCACCAACTTCGCCCTCGGCCCCGTCTTCACGGGCATGAACGCTGTCCTCAGCTTCATCCTACAGTCCGTGCTGCTGACGTTCCTCATCCTGCTCTTCGGCGAGATTCTCCCCAAACTCTATGCCAACCACAACCCCATGCGGTGGGCGCTCTTCGCCGCGCCCGCCCTGGGCTTCATCTCCACGCTGTTCAGCCCTCTGTCGCGGCTGCTGGTGCGTTCGACGTCGATCGTCCACCGCGTGGTCACCAAGCAAGCGCCGTCCATCTCCACCGACGAGCTCTCCCAGGCCCTCGAAATCACGGACGTGCAGACCGACAATGCCGACAAGCAGATGCTCGAAGGCATCCTCCAGTTCGGCGAGACGTCGGCCGCCGAGATTATGACGCCGCGCATGGAGATGACTGATATCCCCTACTCTGCTGACTTCAAGGAGGTTATGCGCATTGTCCTCGACTCGGGCTTCTCGCGTATCCCCGTCTATGAGGACAGCGAGGACAACATCCGCGGCATCCTCTACAGCCGCGACCTGCTGCCCTACATCGGCAAGGAGGGCGCCGACTTCGACTGGCGCACGTTGCTGCGCGAGGCATACTATGTGCCCGAGAACCGCATGATCGACGATCTCCTGGAGGACTTCCGCCGCCGCCGTCAGCACCTGGCCATCGTCGTGGATGAGTTCGGCGGCACGCAGGGCCTCGTGACCATGGAGGACGTCTTGGAGGAGATTGTGGGCGACATCAACGACGAATACGACGAGGAGGAGACCACCTATAAGCGCCTGGCCGACAACTCGTTCGTCTTCGAGGGCCGCACGCTGCTCACCGACTTCTTCCGCGTCACCGGTCTCGACGAGGCCGACTATGCGCCCGTCGCCGAAGACTGCGAGACCCTTGCGGGTATGCTGTTGGCCATCAAGGGCGACTTTCCCAAGCCCAAGGAGCCGCTGGTCTACGCGCGCTGCCACTTCCTGGTGATGGACGTGCGCGACCACCGCATCACGCGTGTGCGTGTGAAAATCGTGAACGCCGATGAGACAGGAACCGAGAAGGCCTCTTAAGGCGGGCGAGCGCCTGCTGTGGCTGGGCATCCTGTTAGCGCTGATGCTGGCGTGGGTATGGCTGGCCGCCTGCGGGCGAAGCGGCACCGACGCCACGGCCGATGACGGCGAAAACGCCGCTGTGCCGCTGCCTCCGGCCTATCCACGGGTGTACGAATACCCCGACTCGTTCCGCGAGGTTAGGGTGGGGAAGGTGACGCTCAGCGTCAATGCCGCGGCGCAGGTCGACTCCGCCGCGTCCGCTTTCAACATCAGCTATCCCCGCTATGGCGCCACGGTCTACGTGGGTGTCAATGCCGCCGCCGGAGCCGATGACAGCGTCTTCGCCCGCGAGTGGGGCAACCGCGTCCAGCGCATCACGCTCAACCTCAACGGCGCCACGGCACGCAAAACCACCGAGGCCCCAGGACACACGCCCTTCGCCCTCTACCGCGCCGAGACCGTCGTGCTCACGCCCGTGCAGGCCGTGGGCGGCGACCCGGCCGCGGGCACCGTCATCTCCGTCGCCGCGTTTATGGACGGGTGGCAGAACCGTCAGGTGCCCTACGACTCGGTGCGCCCTGTCGTCGACATCCTGGAGCGCGACGTGCTCCGTCTCGTCAGCACGGCGCGCTATGAGCGCTGACTATCATTGAAAGACACCGCCATGGAAATCATCAGCACCGAAGACTACACGCTCTACATCGCCGCGATTCCGGCGATGCCCCGCGGTTCGCGCCGCGAGGCCGAGCGCGCTGCCGTGGCCACGCTCTTAGGCGCCGCGGTGCCCGGTGCCGAGCTTTGCCATGACGACGCCGGCGCGCCGTTTCTGCAGGGTGGGGGAGACACGCACATCTCCGTCTCTCATAGCCGCGGATACGCCGTTCTGGCGGTTTCACAGCACCGTATCGGCGTGGATATGGAAGAATACGCCCGAAAAACGCAATTAGAGCGCGTTTCGGCGCGTTTTGTCCGCCCGGATGACAATCTGTCCATCGGAAGCCTCCTCGCCGCCTGGACGGCAAAAGAGGCTGTTTTCAAGGCCGCAGGACTGCGCGACGCCGTCCTCGCCGACATCCGCCTCACGGACGCAGAAACGGCAGCCTTGGGCGGCCGCCGTTTCTCACTGAAGTTTCATGAATTTGATGATGCGCTGATTGCTGTCGCGCTCTGATGTCCGGCCGAGCTGACCCTTGCAGCCCGGCCGAGCGGTTTATTTGAGCCGGATGGTGTAGAGGGCTCCGTCGCCGTTGTAGAAGGCGCAGACGGAGCCGTCGGCCGTGCACGTCGGGCCCATGGGAATGAGCGTGGAGTCGGTCAGTGTCTGCACGGCGTTGTCTTTGAGCGAGACGGCCTTGAGCGTTGAGGTGAGGATGCGCTCGGAGTCGTCGGTCTGCTCCACGCCCACGATGGCGTCGTTGCCGGCCCAGGCGGGCATGAGGATGCTGCCGGGGAGGCGGCGTGCGTCGGAGCCGTCGGCGTTGCAGACGTATGTGCCTTCGCCGACGCAGCGGAAGACAATCTTCGAGCCGTCGGGCGAGAGCGAGGGCCACAGGTATGAGCCGGGGCCGAGGGGGTCGAGATGGCGTGTCTCGCCGCCGGCGGTGATGTCGAGGTGGCCGTAGTTGATGCTCAGCAGGGGTCGCTCGGCCTCGGCGGTGCCGCGTGCTTTCACGGCCTTGGAGAGGGTGAGGCTGCGCACCTTGCCGTCGCTTTCGAGGGCGCTGACTTTGCCGTTGTTGAAGACGATGCCGGAGCACAGGTCGCGGCTGGGTTTCACAACGGTGCGCTGTTTGCCGTCGGCGAGGGTGATGCACTCGAGGCTGGCGAGGCGCAGTTTGTCGTCGCCGATGTGGGCCTGGTTGAAGACGATGCTCTGTCCGTCGGGGGCAATTTCCACATTGTAGGCCCAGGGAGCCGAGGCGATGAACCGGGCTTTGCCGGTGGCGAGGTCCACTTTGCTGAGGCCTTCGGCGTTGGAGGTGATGAGGAACGAGCCGTCGGCGCTGATGACGGCGAGGCCGCCGCGGAGGTCATCGGCGCCCACGCGCTGAGGCTGGCCGGCGTTGAACACCTGTGCCGACGCGCAGAGGGCGCCGGCGAGCATTAATGCTGCTGATATGATTGTCTTTTTCATGTTATTGGTCGGTGTGTATGAAATGTTTGATGATGATTTACAGCGGTTTAACGCACCACGGTCTTGGTGGCTTTGCCGTTCTGGACGCGGATGTAGATGCCGGGACGGAGCTGTGCGCCGGCGGGCATCTCCTGGCCGCTGAGGTTGAAGAAGCGTGCGGGTTCGGCGGTGGGGTTCTCCTCGGGGTCAACGCTGATGTTTTCCACGCCGGAGGTGTAGTCGTCCATGGTGGAGAACTTGGTGACGGCGCCGTCACGCACCAGATAGACGTCCATGAAGGGTCGTGTCTGGCCGGTGTTGGCGGCGTTCTTGAGGATGTAACCTATGCCGTCGCAGGCGGCGTTGCCGCTGACGCTGCGTGAGCTGATTCCGGTGCCGGAGGTGGAGACGAGGGATGCGTTGCCGTAGTCGGAGACGTTGATGAGGCAGATGCCGGTGTTGGCGCCGTCAGAGGAGTTCTGAGGCATGGCCATGTAGTTTTGGTTGCCGTACTTGAAGTAGCCCACGCCGTAGGCGCCCTGGCCCAGTGCGGCGTCGGGGATGGCGCACCAGTCGGTCATGTTGTGGGAGTCGGCGTTGACGTAATACTGGCGGCTCTGGTTCTGGCGCGAGTTGAAGCAGATGTAGTCGGAGTTGCCCGGCGAGGTATGCATGGTGAAGAGTTCGCCGAGTTTGCTGTACCAGCTGTAGTCGTTGTCGACCACGTTGATGTGTGTGGAGGAGGCGATGGCTCCGTTTTTGATGGTGTGGACGTTGTAGAACATCTTGCCGTTGGAGGCGGAGCCGTCGTAGGTGTTGATGGCGCAGACCACCATGCGGCCGTCGTTGATGGTGCCTCGGTAGCTCATGGCGTGGCCGGCGTTTGCGCGCAGCCAGTTGCCGGTCATGGGCGAGGAGCCGATTTCAACGGGATTGCCGGTGGGGAGGCCTTCGCTGTCGTTGGCCCAGCGGTACATGCGGGTGTAGCCGCGGGTCTGGCCGGCGTTGGCGGCTTCCTCGTCGGAGAACTGGTTGACGGTTTCGTTGGTGACCACCACCACATCGTCGGCGGTGAGGGCCATGTCGCCGATGTGTCGGGCGTTGCCGGCAATGAGACCGTTGAGGGAGAGGTTGCGGAGCACGCGTTTGTTGTGGGTGTCATAGACGATGATGACGGGGTTGGCGCCGCCGCCGCCGACAGCGAGGATGTAGAGGCGGTCGCGGCGGGCCACGACGCGTCGGGGCATGCGTCCGGAGATTTCGCTGACGGGCTGGTCAATGTATCGGGTGTAGAAGGTGTAGGAGTCCTGGGCTGAGAATCCGGCTTCGGCCACGGGGTCAGGATAGTCCACGGTGTTGCCGGAGGGGTCGGGGGGAGTGACGGGGTCCACGGGAGTGGAGGAGCCGGGGGACATCCACAGTTCGGGGTAGAGGGTCTTGGAGGAGGATACGGTGTAGGAGGCGGTGGTGTTCGCGTAGCCGCTCTTGACACATTCCACGGTGTAGGTGCCGGGCTCCACGTTGAAGACGAAGGCGCCGTTGTAATAGTTGTCGGTGGTGTACTCGGCCACGATGTTGCCGTTCTGGCGCAGGTAGACTTTGACGCCGTTCAGGGGCAGGTATTTGTCGTTGGTGGCGGTGTTGGGGTGGTAGAGGTCGTGTGAGAACTCCTTGCCGCTTTGGCGGATGATGCCATAGATGATGCCTTTGTGGTCCTTGGCGAAGCCGAAGTAGTCGGCTACGCCGCGGGCATAGGCGGTGCCTTCGACGCGGCAGACGTCCCAGTTCATGGCGCGGTGACGCGAGGGCTGGTAGGTGTGGAAATATCCCTCGGCCAGGAATCCGGGGGTGGCGTGGTGCATGACGCCGAGGCAGGCTAAGTAGCCGTTGCCCCAGTAGGGGGCCCAGCTGTTTTGGTTGAAACTGACCTCGCCGCGCAGGTTTTTGTTGGTCATGGAGTAGTGGGTCCACTTCTGATGGGTGTTCTCGTAGATGTGGCCCCAGGTGGCGTCGGCCATGTGCCACGAGTTGTTCTGCAGCGTGGTGCCGTCGTTGCCGGTCTTGCTGTCAAGGCCGTGGTATTCGAAGAAGGGGAAGTTGGTGTTGGTGGCTTCGGAGGCGGCGTTGGAGTGGATGGAGAGGAAGTAGTCGAAGTTGTTGTTCTGACACTCGGCGGCAATCTCCAGCAGGTCGCGGTCCTGGCCGGCGCCGTTCTTGACGCGGCTGAGCACGATGTTGTTGCTGAGGTTGCGGGCGCCGTTGGCGCGGTTGAAGGGGACGCCCATCTCGATGAGTTTCTCCATCATGCCGAATCCTTTCTGAAGGTTGGTGTTGGACTCATAGAAGGCGCAGGTGTCGGGGTAGGAATGGCCGATGACGTTCATGGCACGGTCGTTGCCGGTCCAGCCGCCGTGGCCGGGGTTGATGTAGACGCGCAGTTGGCTCGCGCTTTTGGCGGCGGCGGGGGCGCCGACGGCCAGCACGGCGAGGGTGGCGAGTAAGAGTTTTTTCATTGGTGTTTTGTATGGGCTATTGGATTATTGATTGATTTTCAGGTGTTTAAGATTGTTCCGGCTGCAAAACTACAAATTTTTTGCGGAATTATGAAACCTTTTTCGTAATTTTGGGCGGATAAATTGCAAAATAATCTGATGATAAACTTCACTCCCATAGCCCGGACGGTCATGAGCCGGCGTGTGCGTGCCTCGCAGCGGTGGAGCACTCTTGCGGGGCTGGAAGCGGCGCAGCGCCGCGTGCTGGCCATGCTCACGGAACGCGGCGCTGTCACGCTCTTCGGCCGCGAGAAAGGGCTCTGTGCTACAGACGATTACGAGGCGTTCCGGAGTATGCTGCCGGTGACGGCCTATCCCGAACTGCGGCCGTGGGTGATGCGCATGATTGCCGGCGAGCGCGACATTCTCTGGCCCGGCCTCTGCCGCCGCTTCGCCCAGAGTTCGGGCACGTCGGACGGCAAGAGCAAGTACATCCCCGTCACCGGCGACTCGCTGCGCCTCAACCACTATGCCGGCGCCGGCGATGCTGTGGCCCATTATCTGCACAATTATCCCGACTCGCGCATGTTCGCGGGCAAGGGCTTCATCCTCGGCGGCAGCTTCGCCAACGAGCTTGACCTTGCGCCGGGCGTGAGGGTGGGGGACCTGTCGGCAAACCTCATCGAGGGTGTCAGCCCGCTGGTCAATCTCTTCCGCGTGCCCCCGAAGGAGGTGGCGCTGATGAAGGACTGGACCGAGAAGGTGCCGGCGCTGGTCGAGGCCTCGTGCCGCGAGAATGTCACGAACATCTCGGGCGTGCCGTCGTGGTTCCGCACGGTCATCAAGGAGGTGATTGCGGCACGCGGCGCACGGACCATCCACGACGTGTGGCCCAACCTGGAGGTGTTCTTCCACGGCGGCATAAGCATGGAGCCGTATCGTGCTGAGTATGCGTCGCTTACGGCGCCGGGGAAGATGCGCTATGTGGAGACTTACAACGCCTCGGAGGGCTTCTTCGCCATTCAGGACGAGCGCGTGCAGTCCGAGCCGGGCGCCATGCTGCTGCTGCCCGACATCGGCGTCTTCTATGAGTTTGTGCCGTTGAGCGAATGTGAGGACGAGCAGCCCGCCCACGCCGTCCCGGCCTGGCAGGTGGAGAGGGGGCGCGTCTACGCTCTGGTCATCACGGCGGCGAACGGCCTGTGGCGCTATCCCATCGGCGACACGGTGCGCGTGGTCTCCGTCGAGCCGCTGCGCATTGTCATCGCCGGGCGCACGCGCCATTTCATCAACGCTTTCGGCGAGGAGGTGATGGTCTACAACACCGATGCGGCGCTCGCCCGCGCCTGCGAAGAGACGGGTGCCCGCGCGCTGAACTACACTGTCGCGCCGGTGTTCGCCGAGGGCGGCCGCCGCGGTCGCCATCAGTGGCTCATCGAGTGGGCCGCCGCGCCAGCGGACATGGCGGTGTTCGAAGAGGCGCTGGACCGCGCTCTTCAGTCGGAAAACTCTGATTATCAGGCAAAACGTTCGGGCGGAATCTTCCTCGATCGCCTCACGGTGGCGACGCTCGCGCCCGGCGCTTTCGACCGCTATCTTGCCTCGACGGGCAAGCTCGGCGGCCAGCGCAAGGTGCCGCGCCTCTCCAACTCACGCAGCGTGGTGGAGGCCATTCTGGCCCTCGAAAATCAATAGTGGAAGGCGGAGCCGCCGAGGAACTCGCGCAGCAGCGATGTCGGCGGAATCATCTCCATGGGGATGGGTCGGAACAGGCCGAGGAACTTGCGCAGGCGGTAGGCCAGCGCATACTCGGGCTTGTCCGAGGGAACGTCGCGCAGAACGTTGTCGGCGAAGTCGCGCATCACGCCCATCTCGAAGATGAGCGACGAGTTGAACGTGGCGTCGGCGTATTCCTGGAAGGGGTAGATCCATTTTTCCTCGCCGCGGCGCACGCTGGGCCAGCGCTGGAGTGTCTCTAACGCGCTGGTGCGGCGGTATTTATAGTCGCGGACGATGCGGCGCAGCAGGCGGTTGTCGGTGGTGGGCACCCAGTTGTGGTGGTCGATGGCCAGGGTGGTCAGCGCCGACACGTAGATGCGGAATTTCACGTGGTCGGGGATGGCGGGCAGCAGCTCGGGATTCAGGCCGTGGATGCCTTCGAGGATGAGGACGTCGCCCTCGCCGAGGTGAACCTTGATGGTCTTGGCGATGCGTCGGCCAAGGTCGAACGAATAGATGGGCGTGGCAACTTCCTTGCCGGCGAGGATGTTCTTGACATCGTCCGTAAGGCGCTGGAGGTCAAGAGCGTAGATGCTTTCGTAGTCTATCTCGCCGTGCTCGTCGAGGGGGCGCTGGTCGATGTTGAGATAGTAGTTGTCGAGCGAGATGGTGACCGGGCGCAGGAAGTTGGTCATGAGCTGCACGGCAAGGCGTTTGGTGGTGGTGGTCTTACCCGACGACGACGGGCCGGCAACGAGGATCACGCGCGCGCCGCCGTTGTGATAGCGCTCGGTGATCTGGTCGGCCAGCGAGGAGATGTCCTTGTTGTGGAGGGCCTCGGCAACGTTGATGAGCTGGGTGGTCTTGTTGGCCTCGACGGCCTCGTTGAGCTCGCCTACGGTGCTGACTCCCACGATTTTATTGAAGATCATGTTCTTGTGGAAGGCCTTGAACATCTTGTGCTGGCAGACGTATTCGGCGGGCTTGGAGCGGTCTTTATCTGAGACTGCGCTGAGCAGGTATCCGTCCTCGTACTGTATGAGGCTGAAAACGGGGAGATAGCCGGTCGAGGGGGCGAGGCAGCCGTAGTAGGTGTCGGCCAGGTTGCCGAGGGTGTAGTAGACGGTGTAGAGGTCGTGGATGGTCTTCAGCAGGCGCACTTTGTCGGTGAGGCCCTGGCGGGTGAAGATTTCGCAGACCTCGGTGGTGCGGCCTTCGTGGCGGTGGAAGGGGAGGTCTTCTTTGACAAGGAGGTGCATCTCCTCTATAATGCGGTCGATCGAGACGTCGTCGACGTTTTCGATGCGGCAGAAGTATCCGTTGCTGATCGAATGCTCGATGCGGATGCTGCCCTGGGGGTAGAGTTTGTTGACGGCGTAATAGAGCATCATGCACAGCGAGCGCACGTAGGTGCGGCGGCCGCTGGGAGAGTCAACATCCAGGAACTCAATGTCTTTCGATGCGTAGATGGGGAATGAGAGGGGCTCGTTTTTGTTGTTGACATGTGCGCAGATGGGTTTGAAGCCCAGCTCGCTGCTGAGGCTTTCGGCCACGTCGCCGACGGTTGAACCGCCTTCAATCTCTATGAAACGCTTGAGGTTGGTGATGTAAACTTTGATGGTTGAGCTCATGGGTGTCTGTTGCTTTGCGGGTTGATATAGAGGATGTTAGATATTGCTTTGGTTGTGAGATTCGGAGCGCAGGGTGTTGAGCAGTGCCGTCCATTTTTCTGCGGCGACGGCCGGTGTGAAGCGCGCGTTGTAGTCGGCAAGGGCGTCGGCGCTCATTTGCGTGAGGAGGGCGGGGTCGGCGGCGATGGCGGTGAGCTTCTCGGCAAAGTCGGGCGCCGTGCTGTCGAGGACGGGGACGCCGGCGGCGAGGAGCTGCAAATGTTCGCGCGTGGGGATATGCGAGGTGGCGATGGCCACGTCGGTGCTGGCAATTGCTTCAGTGTCAGTGTATTCCTTGCCGTGCCAGGTGATGTCGAGGCCGTCCATGTAGCGGGCGCCGCGGACGACGGGCATCACGAAGCGGGCTGAGCCGGTGCCGTAGACGTGGACGGCATAGGCCTGCGGCGCTGTCGTGTGAACGGCGTTCACCAATGCGTCGAGGCGTTCGGCCTCGTTTATGGCGCCGAGCCAGCTGATGCGCAACTTCTTCGGGGCTTTCGCGGGCTCTTTTCCAAGTTCTTTTTCTGTGTCTTCGCTGTCTTTGCTATTTTGCTCAGCAGCCCACGCTGAAGGTTCAATGACGAATATTTTCTCGTTGGGAACGGCGACGCGCTCTTTGTCGGCCTCTGTGGGCACGACGAGGGCGTCGATGGACGAAAGCAGGCTTTTTGTGAGCTTCTCAGTCAAATAGTCCTCCGTCGCCGGCACATATATTATAAGGGGTCGGCGCCCGCCGCGGCCCGTGAGTTTGCCGGCGTCGGCGGCGCCGACGAGGTCTTTGCGGCGGTGGCAGACGATGGCATCGGCGTCATGCTCTTTGAGGACGGCGGCAATGCGCAGCGAGGTGAACGAGCTCACGGCCGATGCGTCAACTCTCAGACACTCAACGCCATGCCGCTGTTGCAGCTCTTGGCTGACGCACTCCGCGAGGGTGGGCGTTTCTTTGGCGTGGATGTCTATAATGATCATGGCGTGGGGCGATTAGCTTTTCTTTCGTCGCAACTGGCGGTAGGCGTCGCGGACGGCCCGTGCTTCGGTGCGGGCGATGGTGAGGCCGATGGCGCCATCGAGGAAGCCGCGGTTGCTGAAATATTGTTTACAGAATTTTTTCACGCCCTTCAGAGCCGGGGTCATGGCGCCCACGGAGTCTTCCGGCGCGTTTCCGGCGGCGATAGAGGCTTTGTGGAGCTCTTTGCTGTACAGCTCATCCATGTCGGCGGCGCGATGGTGCATGAGGCGGCCGCCGAGCATCTGAGGCTGGAGCGAGGTGGGGAAGGTGAGGCGTTCGCCGACATCGTCGAGGTTCCACTGGGCATAACGCTTGTTGAAGAGGCGTATGGGGGTCTTCACGCCCTCGCCGGTGTGCACCTTGCGGCCCATGATGTAAACGTCTGTGGGCATGGCATATACGCGGTGCTCGAAGC
Organism: Bacteroidales bacterium; assembly: GCA_004552485.1. GTDB lineage: Bacteria > Bacteroidota > Bacteroidia > Bacteroidales > Muribaculaceae > CAG-873. The sequence continues at coordinate 13,797 of SFOH01000011.1, forward strand.
CTTTCTGCTTGATGGCGAGGATGGCATCGGCAAGCTCGGCGGACAGGCGTTCGTCGGCGTCGATGGAGATGACGAAGTTGTTGGAGGTGAGGGATGTTGCGAACTGGCGCTGGATGCCGTAGCCGTTGAAGGGGCGCACGTAGACGCGGCAGCCGGCGCGGCGGCAGATCTCGGCGGTGTCGTCGGTGCTGCCGGAGTCGACGACCACAATCTCGTCCACAAGGCTGCCGATGCGCAGCGAGTCAAGGCACTCGCTGATGCGCGTGGCCTCGTTGTAGGTGATAATGGTTGCCGAGATATATTCCATCCTTAACGCTACGCTGAGTTGATATTTCCGGGGAGGCGCCATTGCAAGAGAACGGGTTCGGGAGTCGCCGCGAGGGAGTCCGGGAGGGCCTCCGGAAATATTTGTGCAAAGTTACGCCTTTTTTCTCAATTACTCATTGTGTATCATCGCTTTTTTTGGAGGCCATCGTCACATTTTTTTTATCGCGTTTCCGAGGGTGTGTCCGCGCGCAAAATTTTTCGGAACGAGTCGAACGGGGTGGGGTAGGGGAGAGGCCTCGTGCGCTTCGCTGATTTTTGAGCAAAATCGGGCTGATTTTTGTGGGTAATTGATCGGAATGAGAAATCGGACGGCGCTCTCGGGGGCTTAAAATTGAAGAATTAGCATCGTAACCTATTGTTAATTAGTGCGTAACCTGCAATTTCGCTATGTACAGCTATTTGGAGAATCTGGAAGGGAAGTGTTAATGATTGTTTAGAAATTTGTGCTGGATTGTTAATTATTGTTCAGGTATTATTTTGTTGGCGTTTTCCCGGATTTTTACTAACTTTGTGCTTTAATTGGCGGACGAGGGTCCGGCAAGGTCGCCTCCGTCTCGCCGCTGTCAATTTCTTCAGAATGCACGAGCGTTTCTTTTGGCAGGCCGAGGGCATCGAGATGCCACGGCTCGACTTCCCGCTCCTGGAAGAGTGGATAGGGCTGGTTGCAGCTGCTCACCACCGCACGGTGGGTGAACTGTCATATATATTCTGTAACGACGAATATATTCTCTCTGTCAACCGCCAATTCCTGAATCACGATTACTTCACGGACATCATCACCTTTGACTATTGTCGCGGGCAAATGCTGCGCGGCGATATGGTCATTTCCCTGGAGACGGTGGCCAGCAATGCCCGCCAGCAGGGAGCGCCCTACATGGAAGAGCTGTGGCGCGTTATCATCCACGGCGTCCTCCACCTCTGCGGCATCAACGACAAAGGACCGGGCGAGCGTGAGGTTATGGAGGCCAACGAGAATGCGGCCCTGGAGATGCTCCACCGCCTGCAATACGGCGTGTGAAGGGCTTGTCTGCGGCTTCTTTGATATAAACTACTAACAGAATACGGCGCATGAAATTTGACTATGATGTGATTGTTGTTGGCGCCGGTCATGCCGGATGCGAGGCCGCACATGCTGCGGCACGCCTCGGCGCGTCCACGCTGCTCATCACCATCGACATGAACAAGATTGCGCAGATGAGCTGCAATCCGGCTGTCGGCGGCATCGCCAAAGGTCAGATTGTCAGAGAGATAGATGCTATGGGCGGTATGATGGGACGCGTCACTGACGCTGCTTCCATCCAGTTCCGTATGCTCAACCGCAGCAAAGGTCCCGCCATGTGGAGCCCGCGCAGCCAGTGCGACCGCATGGCTTTCTCCGCCGCCTGGCGACATATTCTGGAGAATACTCCCAACCTCTATATGTGGCAGGACACTGTCACTGAGGTGGTTATGGACGGCGACAGGGTAGGGGGCGTGGTTACCGGCAACGGCGCCCGCTTCACCGCCAAAGCCGTGGTGCTCACCAACGGCACCTTCCTCAACGGACTCATGCACATCGGTCGCACCAAGGTGCCCGGCGGCCGCGTCAGTGAACCGGCCAGCTACGGTCTCACCGAACAGCTGACTGCCATGGGCTTCCGCGCCGACCGCATGAAAACCGGTACACCCGTTCGTGTCGACGGCCGCAGCATCGACTGGAACCTTACCACCGAACAGCCTGGAGATACTGATTTTCACCACTTTAGCTATATGCCGGACAGTCGCGGACACCTGCGTCAGCGCCCCTGCAACATAGTCTACACCAACCCCGAAACCCACGAAGTTCTGCGCCGCGGTCTGCCCGACTCGCCGCTCTACAACGGACAGATTCAGTCTATCGGACCGCGCTATTGTCCGTCGATCGAGACAAAGATTGTCACCTTCGCCGACAAGACAGAGCACCAGCTTTTCCTGGAGCCGGAGGGTGAGAACACACAGGAATACTATGTCAACGGCTTCAGCTCGTCGCTGCCCATCAACATACAGATTGAGGCGCTGCAGACCATTCCCGCTCTGCGCAATGTGCAGATCTACCGCCCCGGCTATGCCATCGAATACGACTTCTTCGACCCCACGCAGTTGCGTGCCACACTGGCCACACAGCTCGTCGACAACCTCTTCTTCGCCGGCCAAATCAACGGTACGACGGGCTACGAAGAGGCCGCAGGACAGGGCTTGATTGCCGGTGCGAACGCCGCACTGATGGTGCAAGGAAAGCCCGAATTCACCCTCAACCGCGACCAGGCATACATCGGAGTTCTCATCGACGACCTCATCACGAAGGGTGTCGACGAACCCTACCGCATGTTCACCTCGCGTGCCGAATACCGCACGCTGCTGCGCCAGGACAACGCCGATGCGCGCCTCACATCCCTCGCCTATGAGGTCGGACTCGTCGATGAACAGCGCATGGAGACCTTCCGCCGCAAGGAGAAGCTGACGCAGCGGATGCTCGACTTCGCCGCCAAAACCCTCGTGAAGGGTGGGGAGGTGAACGCACTTTTGGAAGAAGAAGGCAGTGCTCCCTTGCGCGAAAGCGTGCGCCTCGCACAGCTGCTCACCCGTCCGCAGCTCACCCTCGACATGCTTGTAACGGCACTCCCTGCGCTGCGCAAAGAGGCCGAAAAGATTGACGCCGACCTACGCGACGAAGTGCTCGAGAGCGTTGAGGTGCAGATCAAATATCAGGGCTATATCGACCGCGAACGACAGAATGCCGACAAGATGCACAGCCTCGAGGACGTGCGACTTCGCCCCGATTTCGATTACGAAAGTCTCCATGCCCTGAGCACCGAGGCACGCCAGAAACTCACACGTCACCGTCCGGCCACCCTCGGACAAGCGTCGCGAATCCCCGGTGTCAGTCCCGCCGACATCAATGTCCTGCTCCTCCTCTTGGGCAGATGAAATATGAAACGAACAAACGTGTAACAAATAGAGAAACAAATCGTGGTGTTGTTCCACGTGAAACAATCACCCCAATAATCAGCGTATAATCAACTACTTAACCCCGTTTTAAAAATGGAATATATCAAAAGTAAAATTCGTGACGTGATTGATTTCCCCACCAAGGGAATAGTGTTCAAGGATCTCACTACGGTCTTCAAAGACCCCCGTGCTCTCCACATCATCGGCTGGGACCTCTCTCAGCTCTACCGTGACAAAGGTGTCACCAAGGTGGTCGGCATCGAGAGCCGCGGCTTCATCGGCGGCAGCATCCTGGCCTTTGAATTAGGCGCCGGTTTCGTGCCCGCCCGCAAACCCGGCAAGCTCCCCGCAGACACCGTTCGCGCCGAGTACACCAAAGAGTATGGCGTTGACGTGATCGAGATGCACCGCGACGCTATCACCGAGGACGATGTTGTTGTTCTCCACGACGATGTTCTGGCTACCGGTGGTACGATGGCCGCTGCCTACGAGCTGGTGAAGAGCATGAACCCCAAGAAGGTTTACATCAACTTCATCATCGAGCTCACCGCCCTCAACGGCCGCGCCAACCTGCCCGCCGACGCCGAGGTTACCTCGCTCATTAAATATTGAGAAATCGGGCGCTCCGCCTGCGCGCCCCTTCTGCAAAGTCTAACGGAAGATGCCATCGCGGCTGCGGTGGCATCTTCCATAACAGGCCGCGGAAACCGCAAGCCGCGGGCTTCCGGCACGGTCAAACACCGCCGCAACCCCGCCCGCTCCGGCCGCCCGGGCCGCTTGCACGCCCCCGCCAACATTGAGGACAGCCCCGTGGTTGACGCCCGCGCAAGGCTCCAGAACCTCCGGGCCCGGTGGTTTGTTTGTATTTTGAAACGCATTTATTGATTCGGTTATGGCCAAACACCTCAAGAACGAAAAGCTGAAAGAGAAAATCGCTATTCTCCCCGACACCCCCGGCGTCTACACTTACTACGACAAGACGGGGAAGGTGATCTATGTGGGTAAGGCCAAGAACCTGAAGCGCCGCGTTTCGTCCTACTTCAACCGCACGCACGACTGCCTGCGCACGAATCTGCTCGTGCAGAACATCGCCGACATGAGCTATATAGTCGTTCCCACCGAACAGGATGCCCTTAACCTCGAGAACTCCATGATCAAAGAGTACAAGCCGCACTACAATGTGCTGCTCAAAGACGACAAGAGCTACCCCTGGATTGTGGTCACCAACGAGCTCTATCCGCGTGTGTTCATGACGCGCCAGCACATCAAGGACGGCAGCAAATACTACGGCCCGTATACCAATGTGTCCGTGGCGCACACCGTCCTCAAACTCATCGCCGAGCTATATCCCGTGCGCACCTGCCGCCTGAACATCACGCAGGACTATATAAACAAGGAGAAAGGACGCCTGTGCCTGAAATATCACCTCAAAAGCTGCCAGGGATGCTGCCGCGGCCTCGTCTCCCCCGAGCAGTATCGCGCTAATATTGAGCATATTAAGCAGATTCTGCGCGGCGAGACAAACGAGCTGATGGCCTATCTCAAGCAGGGCATGGAAAAGTTTGCCTCGGAACTGCGTTTTGAGGAGGCGCAGGAGCTCAAAGAGAAGTATGACCTGATACAAAACTACCGCTCGCGGTCGGTCATCGTCTCGCAGACCATCGACGAACTGGACGTCTTCGGCATCGACGACGAGCCCGGTTCGGACATATACATCAACTATATGCACGTGCGCCATGGCGCCGTCGTGCGCTCCGTGACGCTGCGCTACAAATGCCGCCTCGACGAGACGCGCGCCGACCTCCTCTCCTACGCCATGGACGAGATTCGCACCTCGCTCGGCGTCACCTACGACGAGGTCATTGTCGCCGAACTCCCCGCCGTCGACATGGAGGGCGTGACGTTCACCATCCCGCGCCGCGGCGACAAAAGCAAGCTCCTGGAGGTGTCTCAGCACAACGCGCGCCAGGCCCGCACCGACGACCTCAAGCACCTGGAGCGCCACGACCCCGACGCCCGCACCGACAAACTCATGGAGCGCATGAAAGCCGACTTCCGACTCACCGTCGAGCCGCGCCATATCGAGTGCTTCGACAACTCTAATATCCAGGGTACCAACCCCGTAGCCTCCTGCGTCGTCTTCCGAAACGGCAAACCGGCCAAGAAAGACTACCGCCATTTCAAGATTAAGACCGTTGTCGGCGCCGACGACTTCGCCACGATGAAAGAGGTGCTCACGCGCCGCTATTCGCGCATGCTCATGGAGAATCCCGACGACCTGCCGCAGCTCATCGTCGTGGACGGCGGCAAGGGCCAGCTGAGCAGCGCCGTCGAGGCCCTCGAGGAGATGGGCCTGCGCGGCACCATCGCCGTGGTGGGCATCGCCAAGCGCCTCGAGGAAATCTATTTCCCGGGCGACACGCTGCCGCTCTACATCTCCAAGACCAGCGAGAGCCTGCGCGTCGTCCAACACCTGCGCGACGAGGCCCACCGCTTCGGAATCACCTTCCACCGCGACCTGCGCAGCAAGGGCCAGATTCGCGGCGAGCTCGACTCCATCAAGGGCATCGGCCCCGCCACCGCCGGCACCCTCCTGCGCCACTTCCGCAGCGTCAAGCGAATTCGCGAAGCCTCGCTCCAGGAGGTCGCCGCCGTCATCGGTCCCGCCAAGGCACGCCTTCTCAAGCAGGGCCTCGATGCCAACGCCGGGCAGGGCGCCGCTGAGTCCACCGACCAAAAATGAAAAACCAAAACCAATCATAACTCACTGATAATGAAGCTTGTAATACAGAGAGTGAAGGACGCGTCCGTCACTGTTGACGCCCGGACTGTCGGCGCCGTCGGCCCGGGCATGATGGTGCTCGTGGGCATCGAAACGGGTGACACGGAGGCCGACTGCGACCGCCTCATCGCCAAAACCACAGCCCTCCGCATCTTTGACGACGAAAACGGCGTGATGAACAAAAGCATTATCGATGCAGGCGGCAATATATTGGCAATCAGTCAGTTCACCCTGCTTGCCGACTGCCGCAAAGGCAACCGTCCGAGCTATATCCGCGCGGCGCGTCCCGAGCAGGCCGTGCCCCTCTACGACCGCTATTGCGCCGGCCTGGAGAGCGCCCTCGGTCGTCCCGTCGCCCGCGGCATCTTCGGCGCAGACATGAAGGTCTCGCTCATCAACGACGGCCCCGTCACCATCCTCCTCGAGTCGCGCGACGGCGCCATTCTCTGAAAAAATCGTCCGGGCTGCCGCAGCCGACATTTTGCTGAGCAGCCCGCAATTATACCTCCGTGAAAGGCTTTGACACGATAAAAACGGCACGCGTGCCGGCGCTGCCGCTGCTGTTGGGAACGGCGGCGGGCATCCTCCTGGCCATCGCCGACGTGTGGGCCGTGCCCGCGGCCATCGCAGGCGTGGTGCTGGCGCTTGTGATGTGGCGCCTCGGACGCCTGTTCTTAGGATCGATAGCCGTGGGCGTCGCCCTCGGTGTGTTCATGACCCTGCCGCGCCTGCCGCAGCCCTTGCCGCAACAGTTCACGCACGGCCAAGTCACTGCCACACTGCGAGTTGACAAAGTCTACGGCGACGCCGAAAGCAACCGCTACCTTGCCACAATCGACACCCTCGCGGGGCTGCCCACGCGCCTGCCCGTGATGGTGAACATGCTCCGCAGCAGCGACGCCCTGCGCCCCGGCACCGTCCTCACCGTCCCCGTCGAGCTGCAGCAGCCCGACCCAGTCGCCGACCTGCCCGATCAGACGCCGGAGGCTACCATGCTGCGCCGCCTCGGAATCTCCGCCGTGGCCTTCGCCGAGGGCGACAGCATCAGCTCGCTCGCATACCAACCCACTGCGGCACAGCGTTTTACCGCCACCGCGCAGGAGCACATCGCCGACGCCGTCTACGCCATGAACTGCGACGCGCCGACCACCGCCTTCCTCCTCGCCCTCATCGCCGGCGACGACACCACCATCGAGACCGCCCGCGAGGATGCTTTCCGCGCTACCGGCATCGCTCATGTGCTGGCTCTCAGCGGTTTGCATGTCGGCGTCATCGTCTGGCTGGCCATGCTGCTGCTCACGCCCGTCTTCAGCCTTCGCGGAGGCCGCACCGTCGGCTATATTCTGCTGGCCGTCACCATCTTACTCTATGCCCTCGCCACCGGTCTCAGCGCTTCCGTGGCCCGCGCCGCCGTGATGGTGGCCGTCTTCATCTTCACCAAACTCAAAAACCGAGCGCCCTCGCCATACAACGCCCTCTTCTTCACCGTCTTTATATGGCTGTGCATCAATCCGTTGTGGATATTCTCGGCCGGACTTCAGCTGAGCGCCGCCGCCGTCTTCGTCATCATCTGGCTGTCGCCGATCGTCTGCCCCGTCACCATGCCGGCGCGCCTCCGCAGCATCCTCTCGCTCGTTGCCATTCCCATCATCGCGCTCACCGGAACAAGCTTGCTGACAGCCTATTACTTCCACCGGCTGCCGCTGTGGTTTCTGCCCGTCAACATTGTTGCGGGCCTCACCGTGCCGCTGATGGTGGCTCTGGGCGCGATAGGCTGCCTCCTCACCGCCGCCGGCTTCACCACGAGCCTGCTCTCCGGCACCCTCAATGGCCTATACGCCGTCCTCGACAGCACCGCCGCATGGTTCGCCGCGCTCCCCGGCGGCGTGGCCACGAACATCTATCCGCACTGGTGGCAGACACTCGCTTATGCGCTGGCTCTCAGCGTGATGGGGTGGGGGACATGGCGCCGCTCGCGCACTATCGCCATCAGCGGCGCACTGCTCTTCGTCGCCGTTTTCTTCAGCCTCGTGCACACACCGGGGCGCCGCGGTCCCGACGAGCTCCACATCCCGCGCCGGCCCCATTTCACCGAAATTATCATCCGCCACGACCGCGACGCCTGGACCATCACCGACGAACTCTTCCCCGGACAGCTCTCCAACCTCCTCGCCCGCGACTACCTCGGCACGCGAGGCATTGACTCACTGACAGTTATGGCCGATACAGCCGACGTCGCGCCGGGCATCCGGCGCCACGGCCCGCTAATCGACTTCCACGGCCTCACAATCCTCGTGCTCAACACCGACGACATCGCCTATTCAGCCCCGCACGTCGACTATCTGCTTGTGTGCAAAGGCTTTACCGGAAAAATCCGGCAGGCCGCTCGGGCCGTCCACGCCGACACCGTCCTCCTGGCCGCATCGCTCAACCGCCGCCGTGCGCGCCGCTATGCCGCCGAGCTCATCGCCGACTCCATCGCCGTGCGCATGCTCCACGACCGCCCCTTCTCGCTGACAGCGCCCGCGACAGCCGAAAAACCGTAGCGCGTTACCCAAAAATCATTAAAAAGTGCACAGAATTTGTGAGTTACGCCTTCTTTTTATTATCTTTGCAAATTGCAAACGACGACATGGCCGACCCTACGGGGAGCAGCCCTGTCGCCCGAACGCGCCTTACCGGCCGCTGAGACCTGACTCACCGACCCCAAAATCGTACCAATCATGAGAATTTCCACCACTATCATAGCCGCCGCGCTGGCCCTCACCGCCGCCGCCGTCCCGGCAAAGCGGACGCCGTTCACCGTCACCCAGCCCGACGGCACGACCCTCACCCTCCGCCAGGTGGGCGACGAGCGCCTGCACTTCCTGCTCACCGACGACGACAAGCTGGTGATACGCGATGCCGACGGCACGTATTCCTACGCCACACTCTCCCCCGACGGCGCCATCAGCTCGACGCGCGTCCGCGCCCTCAACGCCGTTGCGCGCCCTGCCGCCCACGATGAACTGGCCACCTCGCTCGAGAGCGTCGACATCCCCGACCTGCTCTTCAAGCGCGCCAAGCTCTCGCGTCCGCACGTCCGCAACTTCAAGCTGCAGACGCCTGTTCAACAGGCCGTTACGCCCTATCGCCGCGGCACCAACACCAGCGTGCGCCGCCCCAAACCCCTGGCCGCCAGCAACGCGTCGGCGAGCGCCCTCCCCGCAACGTCCACCCAGCCCTACGCCCAGAAAGGCATGGGCCTGTTCACCTCCACCTTCCCGCGCACCGGCAAAATCAAAGGCCTCGTGCTGTTGGTTGAATATCAGGACGTTAAGTTCAACGGCTACTACTCCACCTCCGTCCATCAGTATTTCTCCGACCTGCTCAACAAGGAGGGCTTCGCCGAGTACAACGCCACGGGCAGCGCCGCCCAGTATTTCCGCGAAAACTCCATGGGACAGTTCGACCCCGAGTTCGTGGTCGTCGGCCCCGTCACCCTCAGCCAGACCCGCGCCTATTACGGCACTAACAACTCGTTCGGCGATGACGAGAAAGCCGGCGAGATGATTGCCGAGGCCTGCCAATTAGCTGACAGTCAGGTGAATTTCGCTGACTTCGACAATGATGGCGACGGCGTCCTCGACAATGTCTTCGTCTTCTACGCCGGCACGGGCGAGGCTTCCGGCGGACCCGCCGAGAGCATCTGGCCCCACTCGTGGACGCTCACCGAAGCCAAAATCGACCTCACCCTCGACGGCAAGAAAATCGACTCATACGCCTGCACCAACGAGCTGCAGAGCGGCCTCCCCGACGGCATCGGCACCTTTGTCCACGAGTTCTCGCACGTCATGGGCCTCCCCGACCTCTACGTCACCAGCGGCTTCGGCGGCGAGTGGACGCCCGGCGAATACTCCGTCATGGACTACGGCCCCTACAACAACGACTCGCGCACGCCGCCGGCCTATTCGGCCTACGAGCGCAACGCCATGGGCTGGCTCGACCCGCAGATTGTCACCGGCGGCGTCCACATGACTCTCGACGACATCAAGTACAGCAACACGGCCATGCTCATCGCCACCGAGCGCCCCAGCGAGTTCTTCCTCTTCGAAAACCGCCAGCAGCGCGGCTGGGACGAGTTCATCCCCGGCCACGGCATGCTCATCTGGCACATCGACTTCAAGCAGGACCGCTTCGACGCCAACAACATCAACAACACCAAGAGCCACAACCTCGTGGACATCGTTGAGGCCAACGGCACGCCCGGCTCCAACAAGGGCGGCTACACCTGGCCCGGCACCCAGGAGCGCACCGAGTTCACCGCCGAGACCTCCCCGGCCTTCCTCGACTGGTATGCCCAGGACCTGAATATGCCTGTGACAGAGATAGTTGAGCAGAACGGTAAGATCTCGTTCAACGTCCGCGGCGGCACGCTCCTGCCCCCCGCCGCCCTCGAGCCCCTCGACAAAGGCAGCGACTATTTCGTGGCCGCCTGGGACCCCGTCGACGGCGCCACCGACTACCTGCTCACCGTGCTGGGCACCGACACCAAACAGCCGCCCTTCGAGGACCTGGCCACCATGGGTTCGTCGGCCGTCTCCGCCGAGCTCCCCACCGGCTGGACCACCGACGCCACCGGCGTGTACACCGACCAGAACAGCGTGGGCAGCAATGCCCCGTCGCTGATGTTCGACACTGACAATCAGTATATTGAGAGTCGCCACTACGACTCGGACATCACATACGTCAGCTTCTGGAGCGCCTGCCCCGACTCGCGCTATTACACCAGCACCTTCACCACCTACGCCCTCGTCAACGGCGAGTGGGAGATGCAGTACGTCGTCTCGCCCGCCCGCAACGGCGCCACGACGCGCATCGACCTCCCCGAGGGCAGCCGCGCCGTCCGCATCGTCTACAACAAAGGCGCCGCATCACTGGCCCTCGATGACGTCAAGGTCCACTCCGACGGCGTCTGCGACCGCGTCCTCGACGGCTACAACGGCCTCAGCAGCGGCGGCGCCATGGCCCTGCGCGTGAACACCGAGGGCCTCCCCTACGACATCTACCGCTATTATGTGCGCGCCACCGACGGCCAGTCCGTGTCGATGAAGAGCGCCGACGTCACCGTCAAGATGGACGCCGGCGTGAACGACATCGTCTCCGACAACGATGTCAACCCGCTGACAGTCAGCGCCAACGGCACCACGCTGAACATCACAGCCGCGCCCGGTGCCCGTGTCCATGTCTTCGACGCCGTCGGACGACCCGTTGCCGCCGCCCACGCCTCCGTGACCTCCGGCGCCGTCACGCTCACCGTGCCCGCCTCCGGCTTCTACATCGTCACCAGCCGCGGCCACTCCGTCAAGATCGCCGTCCGCCACTGAGCCTCCGCCGCGCCGCCTGCCCGGGGCGGTTGCGCACTGAAAATTTGCACAGATGAAAATAAAAGCGTAAATTTGTCAGTGAAGAACCGGCGACGGTGAACAATCCGCCCCATGACACGTGTTATCATATACAGGCCCGTCCTCCGGCCCGCGTGCCGCGCCCTTTTTGCCACAGGCCTGAGAAAACAACCCGTAACCCGCATTACATAACCACTTTAACATAAATACCATAAACTTACACCATCATGAGTGACAAATATCAAGACCTCATCGCGAAGTCCAAAGTGACCACCGATGACGCAGCTGTCGCTGCCGCCGTCGAGAGGATTCTTGCCGAGCACCTTGACGAAAACCGCAACAAGGACGTCTACAAGCTTCTCTTCAACACCATTGACCTCACAACCCTGAAAACCACCGACTCTCCCGCCTCCGTAGCCCGCTTCACCGAGCGCGTCAACGCCTTCGAGGAGGAGTATCCCGAGCTGCTTCCCGTGGCCGGTATCTGCGTATACCCCAACTTCGCACCCGTGGTTCGCACCGTCCTCGACGTCAGCGGTGTTGACGTTGTCTGCGTATCCGGCTGCTTCCCCTCCTCGCAGAGCTTCACCGAGGTGAAGATCGCCGAGACAGCCCTGGCCGTCGAAGGCGGCGCCGACGAGATTGACATTGTCCTCAACGTGGGCAATTTCCTGGACGGCGACTATCAGGAAGTGTGCGACGAGTTCACCGAGCAGAAGCACGCCTGCCGCGACGCCCGCCTGAAAATCATCCTGGAGACCGGCGCTCTGGCAACAGCCAAGAACATCCGCGACGCCGCCATCCTGGCCGTGAACTGCGAGGCTGACTTCATCAAGACCTCCACCGGCAAGGAGTATCCCGGCGCCAGCCTGGAGGCCGCCTACGTGATGTGCCAGGTCATCAAAGAATACTACGAGCAGACCGGCCGCATGGTTGGCTTCAAAGCCGCCGGCGGTGTTGCCACCACCGAGGATGCCGTCAAGTATTACACCCTCGTCAAGGAAATCCTGGGCGAGGAGTGGCTGAACAAAGACCGCTTCCGCCTCGGCGCCAGCCGTCTGGCCAACAACCTCCTCTCGGACATCATCGACAAACAGGTCAAGTTCTTCTAAGCCACGCATCAACAGCAGCTTAGACCGCTAAAAAGCCAACGCCCGGCAGCCGCCGCCACATTTTTTTAATTAATGATTGTTTGGTACCCGTGACGGCCCCTGCCGAGAAAATAAAACCGGCAGCCCCGGAGCTCCGACGCCTTTCCCGGCGCGGAGTCCGCGGCTGCCGCTTTTTTGTGTGAACGTGAGCTCCTGCTATCTTCAGGGCTTACTATTCAGCGAGGGTATAACCTTGTCTTTCAATAATTTCAGGAAATCGGCGGCACTCAGTGACGCATCAGTTTCCAAGAACGACGAATGGCTTCCGTCTTCGTGCGCCATGCCGACCACCCATTTGACCATAATGGATTTTTCAAGCGTCAGACATTTGTATTTACCGTCGACCGGAACCATTGCAACATAAAGACACATGGGCACGTCCTCCGGCTCCGGAAATTCCCAGATATAAATTCCGTCGCCCATATTGTGCACTTTAATATCGCTGTCGGCAAACGGGGATTGGATGTTGAACGTTGAGAGGAACTTTGTATTCAGAGCAGATGGCTCCTTAAGATAGAAGTCCGCAATATCCTGAGTATTCATCACATTCACGCAGGAGGGCAAATATTTGAAAAAATACTCGTAAGGTCTCATCACCTGGACAGAATCAGAGGTTGCGGCACTTTCCGCAGCACGTATATCTTCGCTGACAGGCATTCCCATGCCGTTGGCAAAAAACGGCAGAGCAAGCAAAAACAAAGCAATAATAAAATTCTTTTTCATAAAAGTCAGTGTTTTAAGGTTATCAGACCGCAAATGTAATAATAATTCGTGAGATTATATGCCGTCATGATAGAAATAATGGGGTGGCATTTTGATTCGCAGACTCCGCACGAACGAGGTTATGAACGAGATTCGCTAAAAAAATGCGGTTGGAATGAGGATTATTTTGAAAAAATTCGTATATTTGCACATTATAAGTACTCGTACGGGATGGCGAAACAGCTAAAGTGCTGACGTTTAACACATTGCGTCTGCGGCGCCGTCTCGGTCACGTTTCCTGAACATTATTTGCTATGCGCGTAAAGATACATCATGAAGGAACCCATATTCTCATAGCGTTGCTGCTCGTGGCGCTCGCCATCTGCGTGCCGTTGTGGGTTTGGGGCCCGCTGCCCCTGGCCATTGCCATGACGGCGGTGCTGACGGTGTTCTACCTGCTCGTCGTCAACTTCTTCCGCTCGCCGCGCCGCACCTACGGCGGCGAGACTGAGAACGCCGTGGTGTCGAGCGCCGACGGCACGGTTGTGGCCCTGGAAGAGGTGGAGGAGGACGAGTGCCTCCACTGCCGCTGTATCCAGCTCTCCGTGTTCATGAGCATCCTCAACGTGCACGCCAACTGGTTCCCCGTCGAGGGCGAAGTCGTCTACACCAAGCACCACAAAGGCCGCTTCCTGGCCGCATATCTGCCCAAGTCGAGCACCGAGAACGAGCGCTCGACGGTGGTGATCGAGACCCCGGCCGGTCAGAAAGTGCTGATGCGCCAGGTAGCCGGCGCCATGGCCCGCCGAATCGTCACCTACGCCCATCCCGGCGTGGAGGCCCGCATCGAAGACCACATGGGCTTCATCAAATTCGGCTCGCGCGTCGACCTCTACCTGCCCCTCGGCACCGAGGTGTTCGTGAAAGTCGGCGACAAGACCGTCGGCGGCATGACCCGCGTGGCTCAGCTCCATCCCGAGATCACCGTCTCGCAGGAGAACTGACCCGGCGGCGGCCGGTCCCCTCTGCCAAGGCGCGGACGTTCCGGAAAATGCGGCTGCAAAATCTTAACTCATAATGCTTTAACGCTTAATTTCTTAACTAACAAGTGTCTGCAATAAAGAAAATAACGGGGTGGATTCCCAACAGCATAACATGCTGCAACCTGCTCAGCGGTTGCCTGGCATGCATCTTCGCTTTCCGCGCGTATGAGACCATCGGCGCCCTCCGGGGCTGGCAGTGGACATGCGTGTTCATCGGCGCCGCCGCCGTCTTCGACTTCCTGGACGGAGCCATGGCGCGCCTGCTGAAAGCCTATTCGAAGCTCGGCGCCGAGCTCGACTCGCTCTCCGACCTCGTGTCGTTCGGCGTGGCTCCCGCCTTCCTCATCTTCAACATCATGGGCCATTTCAGCGCTGAGGCTGACGCTCAGACGACCTGGCTGCAGTATGCCGCCCTCGCCGTTCCCGTGCTCGGCGCGCTGCGTCTGGCGCGCTTCAACGTCATGGATGTCGGCGACGTCAACTTCCACGGTCTGCCCATCCCCTCCGCCGCCATCTTCCTCATCGGCGTGGCCGGCTGGATCAACGACTACTATTATCCCGGAAACATCATCATCGCCGTGCTCACCGTGCTCATCGCCGTGGCTATGGTGGGACGCTTCCGCATGTTCTCGCTGAAATTCAAGCACTTCAGTCTGCGCGACAACTTCCGCCGCTACATCCTGCTGCTCACCGCCGCGGCCTTCATCGTCATGTACGGCCTGGCCGGATTCGCGTGGACAATCATCTTCTACTTCCTGCTCAGCGTCCTCTCGCGCCGCAAAATCTGACGGGCGACCCGCGCCTCCGAGCACCTGACACACACCCAAACCCACAGCATTAACTATGTCCATACTTGTAGGATTATTCCTCCTCTTCATCATATTCTTCCTCGTCCTGCCGATTCTTCGCGCGGCGCTCTTCGTGCACAAAGCACGTCAGCAGGTGCGCGATATGTTCGGAGGCGGAGCTCAGCGCCAAAACCGCGAGCAGAACGAGCGGCAGGAGCCGGAACAGCCCGCGCCGCGTCCCAAGAAGATTGACCCGAATGTGGGCGAATACGTTGAATTTGAAGAGATTAAGACCTCGTCGCAGACAACCGTGACCGATGCCGACGGCACCACCGAATACCGCCGCGTCAGCGAGACGGTCCGCGAGGAGCAGATCGAAGACGCAGAGTGGGAGGACCTGTAAGCCCCCGCCGCGTCATACGCAATAAGCGCCGCCGACAGTTGCATTTTGTGCAATTGCCGGCGGCGCTTATTGCGTGGGAAACCGGGGACGGTCAGAGGGGCGGGCGCAGGTGGCGCGCGGCCTTGTCAATGAGGAAACGGCGGGCGATGCGCGCCCAGGAGGCATTGGAGCACGACGACTCGTTCTCGAGCACCGAGACGGCCTGCCAGAAGCAGACGGCGCCGGCGCAGAAACGCAGCATGCTCACCGCTAAAGGCGGACTGAGGACGACATCGGCGGCATGCGCCAGGAGCAGCAGCGCGTAGATTTTGGCCAGCGTCACCAGTGTCTTCGCCAGGCGCCGGCTCTGAAACTTGCCGGCACCGGCGGCGGCGCGGTCGGGATGTGCCCGCGCCACGCGCCGCGAGAGTGTCCAGGCCGTGACGGTGTCGGCGGCCACCATGGCCGTGCACAGCGCCGCGTAGGGCATCACAGGGAGGACGAGACTCCAAAGAAAGCCGCCGATGGCGGCGCAGATACAACGAGTCGTGTTCAGCATATCTTTCTCTTTTTCAGGGTTATACAAACGATTGCGACGATAGCGAGCGCCAACGGAAGCAGCCACAGTGATCGGCTGCGCCGGGGCTCGATCTGCGTTGACTGCGAGGCGGTTTGGCGGGCGGCGATGTAGACCGTGTCGTGAACGACGGCGCCGCCTTGTTTCAGGCGTTCGGTGTTGCGGCGGATAACGGCTTTGCGGGCCGTCACGCGGCGCGTGACTCCAGCCCGGCCGTCGGCGACGGCGTCGGAGTCGGCAGCAACCGTTGTCACGGTGAGCGAGTCGAGTTCCAGCTCAAGGTGCTCGCCCAGGCTGTCACGCATCCAGGCAGTTAGCGTCGCTGATGACTGATACTCAGAAGCTTGCGAAACTTTTGCCGTCTCTTTCTTTGCCGAGCAGCCCACGCTCAGCAAGCCCGTGAGACCGACAAAGCCTATAAAGGCGATGGTGTAGACAAGACGCTTCATACCGGCACTTCAAGAGATTTATACTCGGCGCGGGCGTCAAAGCACGGGCAGGCTTTGGCGGCAAATTCGCGGTGGCCGTGGACTTCGGCGCCGGGGAAACGGCGGCACAGCTCGGCGACGAGGGCGCGCAGTGCTTTGCGCTGGGCGGGAGTGCGCGTGTCGGCGGGCGTACGGGCGTCCTTTTCCAGGCCGCCGACATAGCAGACGCCGATGCTGCGGGCGTTGTGGCCGAGGCAGTGGGCGCCGCTGCGCTCCTCGGTGCGCCCGGCCATGACGCGGCCGTCGAGGCCCACGACATAGTGATAGCCGATGCCCGAGAAGCCGCGGGCGCGGTGCCAGGCGTCGATTTCGCGGACGGTGACGGCGCGGCCGCGGGGCGTGGCCGTGCAATGGACGATGATTTCGGTGATTGTTCTCATAGCGTTTTTGGTTTGTGTGATTAGTGATAAAGGATGATTTCAGGCGCAAAATTAGGGCAAAATCCCCCTCCGGACACCCCCTGAATCGGCCCGCGTCAAAATAATGACAATTTTTTTGCCCTAAATCGCTAAATATTGCAAAAAATGTGCTAAATTTGCAAACTGACAGAATCCGATTCGACACTGCTGTTGCGGAATGCACAAAATAAGTCACGAATCCGGGCTTCTCTCCCCGTCCCGGCAGCCCCGAAAAGGCTTCGTCGGACCCTCCGGAATGTCGTTCCAACATACTGATCATGATTGAAGAAGACCTTAAAAATCGAATACTCCGTCTCATAAAACGGGAAGTCGTTCCCGCCATGGGCTGCACCGAGCCTGTGGCAGTGGCCCTTGCTGTTGCCCGTGCCGTCGAGCTTTACCGCGGCAGCCGCGACAGCATCACCGCCATCGACTGCCTGCTTAGCGCCAACATCATCAAGAACGCCATGGGCGTGGGCATCCCCGGCACCGGCATGATCGGCCTGCCCATCGCCATCGCCTTGGGCGCCCTCGTGGGCCGCGCCGACCTCGGCCTCGAAGTGCTCAGCGCTGTCAACGATAAGGCTGTCGAAGACGGTAAAGCTCTAATTGACAAAGACATAATAAAAATACAGCTGTGCAAGGACGCCCCCTCGTTGCTCCACATCGACGTGCGCATCACCGGCCCCGAGCACACCTCGCGCGCCGTCATCTCCGGCTCGCACACCAATTTCGTGGTCTGCGAGAGCGACGGCCGCGCCGTGAACGCCGGCACTGACGGCGGCGAAAACGCCTCGTGCACAGACGCTTACGCAATCCCCGAGCTGAACCTGAGCACCGTCTGGGACTTCAGCATCAATACACCCGTCGACGAGCTCAGCTTCATCCTCGAGACGCGCCGCCTCAACAAGGCCGCGGCCGAGTGGGCGCTCATGGACAACTACGGCCACAGCGTGGGCCGCACGCTCCACTCCGAGCGCCAGCGCAACGTGATGGGCGACAGCACCTTCTCGCGCATCCTGAGCTACACCTCCGCCGCCTGCGACGCGCGCATGGGCGGCGCCCCCGTGGCCGTGATGAGCAACTCGGGCTCCGGCAACCAGGGCATCGCCGCAACCATGCCCGTCGTCGTCTACGCCGAGGAGAACTACGCCGACCGCGAGCACACCGTCCGCGCCCTCACCCTCAGTCACCTCACCGCCATCTACATCAAACAAAGCCTCGGTTGCCTCTCCGCCCTCTGCGGCTGTGTGGTGGCCGCAACCGGCTCATCGGCAGGCATTTGCTACCTCATGGGCGGCGGCTACGAACAGGTGGCCGCGACCGTCAAGAACATGGTGGCCAACCTCACCGGCATGATCTGCGACGGCGCCAAACCCTCGTGCGCCCTGAAAATCTCCAGCGGCGTCTCGACGGCCGTAATCTCCGCCATGGTGGCCATGGAGGGACAGTCCGTGACACCCCTCGAAGGCATCATCGACCAGGACGTCGACCGCACCATCTCCAACCTCACCACAATCGGCCGTGAGGGAATGACGCAGACCGACGCTCTCATCCTCGACATCATGACGCACAAGAACGAGCCGAAAAAAGAACCCCACTCACCACAATCCTGAAGCTGAATAACCTGCATGCACAACACCTTCTATAATAAATATGTAAAACGCGGCCTGGACATCGTGATTGCCCTGACGGCCCTGGTTGTGCTCAGCCCCGTCTTCCTGGTGGTGACGCTGCTGCTGTGGATACACTTCCGCGGCAACCCCTTCTTCCTGCAGCGCCGCCCCGGCTATAAAGGCAAAATCTTCACCATCTACAAGTTCCGCACCATGACCAACACGTGCGACAAGGACGGCACCCTCCGCGACGACAGCGAGCGCCTCACCGGCCTCGGCTGCCGCATCCGCAAGACCTCGCTCGACGAGCTGCCCCAGCTCCTCAACGTGCTCACCGGCTCCATGTCGCTCGTCGGCCCGCGCCCCCTGCTGGAGCGCTATCTGCCGCTGTACACGCCCGAGCAGATGCGCCGCCACGACGTGCGCCCCGGCATCACCGGCTGGGCGCAGTGCCATGGCCGCAACGCCATCTCCTGGCAGACAAAGTTTGAGATGGACGTGTGGTATGTCGACCATATCTCGTTCATGACCGACCTGCGCATCGTGCTCACCACCTTCCGCTGCTTCTTCCGCACCAAGGACGTCCACGGCGAGAACATGAGCACCATGGAACTCTTCAACGGCTACAACTAATTCCCCTTTACCCTCCAGTCTCCGGTTTCAAATGCCGGTGTCGCGAAGCAGGACGGCAGAGCCGTCCATTAGTGGTAGCCAGGGATTCGGCTGCGTGTTAGCGCTGCAAACCCCTGGTAATGTGGATTTTATAGGAATACACCGCGTAGCGCGTGCGTTAGCGCTCTGCGGGCGTTCCCCGTCCCCGAATGTTAGCCCGGTATAGCGATAGGACACACCTAATGTGGCGCCGGGCATGGGTTTATGGGCGCGGAATTTTATTTTGATTTGGGAGAATAAAAAAAAATGCGTACCTTTGCAGGCACCAACCGGGGTGTAGCACAGTTGGCAGCGCGCCACGTTCGGGACGTGGAGGTCGGAAGTTCGAGTCTTCTCACCCCGACAATATTACCGTAAATGGGTTTAACTCAGTGAGTTAGGCCCATTTTTGCTAAATAAGCGTGACTAAAACGGGACACGCCGGCAAATTTATTGATAATATTGTTGTCCGATAAAACGGGGGGCGGAGGAAGGACGGCAGAGCCGTCCATTAGGGTAGCCAGGGCGTTCCCTGATTCCGAATGCCCCTACGCACTATAAAAAGCCTGCAAGTTTCTAACTTGCAGGCTTTTTATAGTGCATGGGGGGATGGGTGTTAGGCGGAGTGGACGGTGGCGCGCTTGAGGAGGGAGTGGCCGAGGCGGCAGTAGAGGCATTTGTGGGCGAGGCAATAGTTGCGGCGCAGCTGGAGGAGGGCCTGCGAGGTGAACGCGTCGCGACACTCCATGCCGGCGGCCAGGAAGGGGCGGATGACGGAGTTGTGCTCGGGCTTGAGGGCGGTGAGGATGTCCACGGCGAGTTCGCAGCGCGAGATGGCGCCGGTCGACTCGCCGTAGGCATAGAGCACGGGCGCTATCACGTTGACACACAGCAGGTCACGCGAGCTCTCGCCCAAGACGGCGCCGAGGCGCTCGCTGCAAACGCCGGGGGCGATGTGCGTCTGCCAGTATTCGCCGGCGGGGATGCGGAAGAGGCGCCCGAGGTTGTCGGCGGCGTCGATGTCGAGGATTTGCGAGGCGTAGGAGAAGCCGTCGGTGAGCATCCCGGCGAGCATGGCCACGCGCCGTGCGGGATGGTTGCCGGGACGGCATCGTGTCTGCCATGCGGGCACGTTTGTCGCTGACAGCGAGAATTTTGTGGAGTAGAAATTCCAGTCAACGACCAGGCGCCGCTCGTAGTCGTCGCGTGGGTCGCTGAGGTGGAGGAATCCGGCGAGGCCGAGGAGGATGGCCTCCATGGCGCGGCGGTCGTCGCTGTGGCGCAGGATGGTCTGCAGGGGCACGGAGCGCGCCAGCTGTTCCATGGCGTCGGCGTTGGAGCCGAATCCCATGCCGCGGGCGAGGGTCACGAAGATGGCGTTGCGCCAGTCGCCACGGAAGTGCCGCACCATGTCGAGGATGGCGTCGGACTTGCTCTGGAGGCGCTCCATGGCCAGGGCTGTCATCCAGTCGTGGACGACGATGGGCGCCATCGTGGCGACGCTGCCGGCGCAGGGAAGGTCGGAGAAGGGGTCGGAGAGCAGCTCGGCGAGGCGCCGGCGGAAGGTGTCCACGCCGGGCATAACCACCTGAGGGATAACGGTTCCGTCGGTGCGGCGGCGCACCACGCCGTCGTCGGTGAGCACCACATGGAGCACCACGTTGTCGTAGGCCGGGTCGGTGTCGTGGCCGTGGCGGTACCAGTCGCGCGCCGACACGTGAATCTCCACGCTGCCGGCCCAGTATTCGCCGTCGATTTCGACCTTGGCGTTGAAGAAGTCGGGACCGGAGCCGGTGTTGAGCGTGCCGGCGTCGATGACGTCGACGAGGCGTCCGTCGGTGGTGCGCAGGCTTCCCACGGGCCACAGGCGGAACTTCCAGATGTATTGCATCGACTCCTCCACGGGGGTTTCTTCGGTCAGGGTTAATAATCAGATTTACAGCGAGATGCGGCGCGTTACTTCTTGAGCGTGAGCGAGCGGATGATCTGCGGAATGTCGATGTTGTTGAGCGTTCCGGCGAAGCGGTCGGAGCCTACGCCGATGGCGAAGACGGGCGGGAAGTTGCCCGTGTGGTTGCGCGTGGTGAAACCGAAGCCGGAGGCGTCGTTGAAGACCTTGAAGACTTCGGCGGCGAAGGCGTTGCTGGTTTTGTAGAGGCCCTTCTCGTCGGTGGAGTTGCGGTCGACGAAAGTCTCCTTGAAGGCCTCCTCGAGGTCTTCTTCCTGCTCTTTCTTGAGCTTGATGGTGGTGCCCAGGCCGAAGGAGCGTGCGAGGAGCTCTTTCATGTCGTCCCAGGTGTAGACGCGGCGGTCGCGGAGCATCGACTGGCAGAGGTCGGAGAAGCGGTCTTTCGACATGGTCTGGGCGTCGACGTTGCGGTAGAAAGCGTTGTAACCGGTTGCTGCGCAGCCGTTTGACATGCCACCGGTGTCATGGTCGGCGGTGATGACGATGAGCGTCTCGTCGGGATGTGCACGGTAGAACTCGAGCACGCGGGCAATGACGCGGTCGAAGCTGAGCACCTGGCGGATGGCCGTGCCGCCGTCGTTGCCGTGGAGCGAGTGGTCGATCATGCCGTCCTCGATCATCATGAAGAAGTGTTTGGGCGAATTTTTCTCGAGGTGGGCGAGGCAGGCGTCGACGGAGGTGAGCAGGGAGAGGCCGACGGTGTCGGCATCGGCGCCGTTGATGGCATAGCCCAGCTCGTTGTTGTTGCCGTAGTCCTCGGGGTTGAGCAGGAGGATGCGTTTCGACTGTGACTCAGCGACTTGCTGTGCGCCTTTCTGGCCGCGGAGAATCTGCACGCCCTGCTGCTCGAAGACATTGTAAATGTCGGTGGGGTTGCCGGCCTTGTCTTTGGCGCCGCGCAGCTGAGCGCCGCTGATGAAGTCGTAGCCGGAGAAGGCGGCGTCGCGGTCGACCTCATAGTACATCGAGCGGTTGGGGACATGGGCGTAGAAGGCGCCGGGGGTGGCGTCGTCGGGGGCATTGTTGGTGACCAGGCCGATGCCCCAGCCCTGATCCTTGAGCTGGCGGGCGACGGAGATGACGGCGACGGTGTCGGGGTTCATGCCCAGCATTGCGTTCTTGGTCTTGGTGCCGGTGGAAAGGGCCGTTCCGGCAGCGGCGGAGTCGGTGACCGGCGACGAGGCGGAGTAGGACATCTGTCGCGAGGAGACGGGCAGCTGAAGCATGTTCAGTACGGAGTCGGGGTCGACGCAGTAGTGCAGATAGTTCTGGGCGGCCATGACTGGGCCGGGACCCATGCCGTCGCCGATCATCAGGAAGACGTAGCGGGGCGATTTTTGGGCGGGGGCTTTCTTGGCCTGAGCGGGGGCGCATGCGGCCGAGGCTGTCAGTGAGGCGGCCATGGCCACAGCGAGGAAGAGGTGTTTCAATTTCATAGCGGGTATAATATATATATATTAATGAGTTTTATGTCGGGATACTCTGAGGCAGGCGGCGCCGGGGCGCGAGAGGGCCTCCGGGGCGTTTTTGGGCGTCCGGAGCCGGTGCGGTACGGCAAAGATAGTGAAAAAAACAGGAGAAGAGGAGTATTTTTTGAGAAAAGTGCCCTAATAATTTTAAAATTAAAAAAAAATGCGTAATTTTGGACCTCCAATGCCCCGACCACACCTCGGGGTGCGGGACTTTGCCCCCTTTGCTCAGGCGCCGACAGCGTCCGCGCGCAGGATGCGGGCCCCCGGAAATGAGACATTTACTCTTGATGCTGACGCACTGTGATCTTACCCTGGAAAGCTGACTGAATACCAACCCCCGTAACCCCGCAACCCCATGGCGGAGACCTAACGTAAAGCATATTGCCCGGATAATCTCAAGACATAAAAAACAACATATTACTATAAAAATATTAACATCAAAAATCAGTATGAGACTTAAACTATTCCTGTTAGCGCTTCTTGCGGCTGTACTGCCTATGGTTGCGCAGACTTCGAATGTTGTCGGAGTTGTTGTGAATGGCTCAACGGGCGCGCCCGTCAGCGGCGCCTCCGTGACACTGCAGCAAAGCGGTGCCACCGCCACCACTAATTTCTCAGGAGACTTCAGCGTTACCGCGCGCGGCACCACTGACCTCCTTATCGTGACCTGTGACGGCTATGAGGCCTATTCACAGGAGGTAACCCTGGCCAGCAAGGCTGTGAACCTGGGCACTATCCGCCTCACCCCCAATGACTACACCGAGGACTATTACGGTGACGCCACCGACATGGTCTATGACGAGGCAGTCATGGAAGACGAGGAAGGCAACGCACAGGGCATCGCCGCCCTCACCGGCGCCAACGACAACCTCTATTACAACACGGCCAGCTACAACTTCGGTCCCATGTACTTCCGCTTCCGCGGCCTGCAGAACGAGTATCAGGACGTTTACATGAACGGTATCAACCTGAACGACCCCATCCGCGGACGCTTCAACTTCAGCTCCCTCATGGGTCTCACCTCGCGCGCCTTCCGCAACAAGACCACCAGCGTGGGCCTTGGCGCCGCCAACTTCGGCTTCGGCGGCATGGCCGGCGGTGTTAACTACAACACCATCACCGACACCTACGCTCCCGGCTTCAACGGTTCAGTGGCTTACACCAACTCCAACTACATGCTCCGCGCCATGGCCTCATACTCCACCGGTATGAAACAGAACGGCTGGGCATTCACCGTTGCCGCCATCGGCCGTTACGCCAACGAAGGCGTCATCGACGGAACCTTCTACAACAGCGGCGGTCTGTTCCTCTCTCTCGAGAAACAGCTCAACGCCAAGAACTCACTGACACTGACAGCCTTCGGCGGCCCCACCCAGCGTGCCGGCGCCTCCGCAACCTATCAGGAAGTTTATGACCTCGTAGGCTCGAACCTCTACAACCCCAACTGGGGCTGGCAGAACGGCGAAAAACGTGCATCGCGCATCGTCAACACCTTCGACCCCACCGTGATGCTCACCTGGCTCTACAAAGGACAGAAGACCACGCTGAACACCTCAGCCGCCGTGCGCTGGGTGCGCTATCAGCAGTCAGCCCTCCAGTACTACAAAGCTCTGGACCCCAACCCCACCTACTACCGCTACCTCCCCTCCTACTATGACGACGATCCCACCCAGAAGGCCATCTACACCCACCTCTGGGAGAGCAAGAACCCCAACTTCACGCAGATCAACTGGGACAACCTCTATCAGATCAACTATCTGAACAACGAGCAGAACCTCTCGCTCCCCGCCGATCAGCAGAAAGGTTCGTCGTACATCCTCGAGAACCGTCACTCCAACGAGTTCCAGGCCCTCTTCAACAGCTACGTCAACCACCGCCTCAACGACCACTTCAGCCTGCAGGCCGGCGTAAGCTTCAACTACACCAAGGGCTCCTACTACAAAACCATCCGCGACCTCATGGGCGGTCAGTACTGGCTCGACATCGACCCGTTCTCAGACCGTGACATCACCCTCGCCCCCGACAACCTCCAGAACGACCTGGACAACCCCAACCGCAAAGTCTACAAGGGCGACAAGTTCGGCTACGACTACGACATCCACTTCCTCCGCGCCGAGGGCTGGCTGCAGAACACCTTCACCTCACGCCACTGGGACGT
>SFOH01000094.1 GCA_004552485.1 Bacteroidales bacterium
ATGCGGGTGATGGTGACGCCGGCGCGCTTGTATCCGTAGCCGCTGCGGAAGATGGAGGCCAGGGCGGTGAGGGCGCCCTTGAGCAGCAGCGGCGTGTCGTCGGTGGGATGCTGAGGCACATAGCGGCCCACGTTGAAATACTGCGGGTCGTGCTCGTGGAAGGGGTTGGTGCAGATGAACACCTCCAGGTCGTGGGCATAGCCGCCCTGGTCGCGCATACGCCGCGCGGCGATGCTCACCAGCGCGGCCAGGGCCGTGCGCAGCTCGTCGGGGCGGTAGAGGTCGCGGGCAAAGCTGCGCGACGAGGTGATGGTCTGCCGCGCCGCACACTCCTCCCGGGGCACTGACGGCACGGAGTTGAGCTCCAGCCAGGTGCGCACGCCCACGATGGAGAACATACGCCGGATGCGCTCTTCGTGGAGGTCGGCCAGCTGGAGCGCGGTGGTGACGCCCATGGCGGCGAGGCGTGCGCGGTGGGCGCGGCCGATGCCCCACACGTCTTCTACGGCGGTCATCGACAGTGCTTTGCGGCGTTTCTCCTCCGTGTCGATGACACAGGCGCCGCGGTAGCCCGGCCATTTCTTGGCGAAGCGCGAGGCAATCTTGGCAAGGGTCTTGGTGGGGGCGATGCCGACGGAGACGGGGATGCCCGTGTCGTGGCGCACCGTGCGTGCCACATAGCGCCCGTAGTCCGAATAGTCGAGGACGTCCGGCGGCAGGTGGATGAAGCCCTCGTCGACGGAGTAGACCTCCACGTCGCGCGAGATGGCGCGCAGCACGGTCATCACGCGCCGCGACATGTCGCCGTAGAGCCGATGGTTGCCCGAGAAGGCGATGACGCCCTGGCGTTCGGCCGTCTCGCGCACCTTGAAGTAGGCATCGCCGCGCTTGTAGCCCAGCGCTTTCGCCTCGTTGGAGAGGGCGGCGGCGCAGCCGTCGTTGTTGCTGAGCACGAGCACGGGCTTGCCGATGAGCTCCGGGCGGAAGACGCGCTCGCACGACACGAAGAAGTTGTTGCAGTCAACCAGGCCTATCATAGCGTAAAGGGGTGGGGAGGTCAGAGGATTATGGATTTGGGACGGCGGTTTGCCTTGATGGTGTAAGTGACTATGCCCCAGACCATAAAGTCGTTGTCGGGGGTGACGATGATGGGACGGTAGGCGGGATTGGAGGGCATGAGCGCCAGCGTGCCGTCACCGCAGAAGTGGATGCGCTTGAGGGTGAAGTCGCCGTCGACGCAGCAGACGGCGAGGTCGCCCTCCTCGGGCTCCAGGGATTTGTCGATGACGAGGAGGTCGCCGTCGGCGATTCCCTCGCCGCTCATCGAGTCGCCGGAGACGCGGCCGTAGAAGGTGCACGTCGGGTGTCGGATGAGGTCTCGGTTGAGGTCGATGCTCTCCTGCATATAGTCCTGGGCCGGTGAGGGAAATCCGGCCTGGATGCCGCCGTCGGCGTAGGGCAGCTCGAGGCTTATGGCGCTTTCGGCGCACGTGGCGCGGAGCGTCACGGCGGCCTCTTTCGCAGTTAAGTCGGACGGCACGTCCGGCTCATGGTGGCAGATGAAAGTTTTTCGTTTCATAGGCATTGTCTGAGCGTTTGCAGACAAAGTTAGGGCCGCGCCTGGGCAAGATTCCTTCCCTTAAGTGTTAATAAAAATTAATCCGCTTCTCCGCCCCCGAAGATTACAAATTGGAAGCCCGCGCCCTTGGCCGTTTGGTGTTTTTTCACTACATTTGCAGAATCATTGATAATAAACCGAATAAACAGAGATATGAAAATTTTGCGAATGGCGGCAGCGGCAGCGCTGGTGTGGTCGGCCACGACGGCGCATGGCGACGTCGCCCTCGTCGGCAATGCCTGCGACGCCGGCTGGGACTGCAATGTGCCGGAGCTTTTTGAGGATGCCGGCAACGGCACGTGGGTGTGGCAAGGGCTGCTCAAGGGCGGCGAAGACTTCAAGTTCATCGGCAACCCGGGCTCCTGGAACTCGTGGGTGCCGGCGTCAGGCAACGTGACTGTGACCGGTGACAACACCTATGCCCTGGCTTGGTATAACGGCTCTAACGGCGTGGCCGACAATAAGTTCCGTCTTGACAAGGACACATACATGCGCATCACCGTGAACACCGGCAAACAGACGGTGAAGTTCGAGCATGCCGGATTCTTCATCACGGGCAAAGCCTTGCGCGGTGGCTGGAACAACACTGCCGGCGAGCCTGTCTTCGACTCGGAGTGGACCGGATTCCTCTACGGCGCCGATGACGACCCCGGGGACGTCCATGACTTTAAGATTCTGGCTTCACGGGGCGCCTGGGAGCCATGCTGGAATGCCGCCACTGCTAACGAAGAACTCACTGAAGGCGACCATATAATACGTTACAACAGCGGGTCGAACGGCGTGGCCGACAACAAGTTCATTGTAAGCAAATCAGGACGCTACACGCTGCATATCACGCTGAATAACGGCTCGGATGTCCTCACCGTAAAACGTCTGGCCGACCCCGACCTGCGCGGTGCCTTTCATGCACGCAACGGTCTGATGATGATGGCTTA
>SFOH01000095.1 GCA_004552485.1 Bacteroidales bacterium
CTTGTAGGGGCTGTCGCCGTCCATGAGAGGTTTGGCATAGGTCTGATAGTTCATGATAGTCAGACCGTCCTGGCTCGAACGCTTGTTGTGCTTCTGAGGAGCGCCGAAAGCCGTCAGTGACAGAGAGTGAGCGTCGTTGATGCGCTTGGAGATGTTCACGAAGTAGTTGTAGGAGTTGAACCATGTGCCCTGCACATAGCCGTCGCCCCACTTGCGTGAACCCAGAACCGTGATGGCCCAGCCGTTCTTCATCATACCGGTCGAAACCTTCATACCGATGTTGTTCATACCGTCGTTACCGAAACCGTACCACACGCTGCCGCCCTTCTTGCCAGACCGGCCCAGTTGCTCCAGTAAACACCGCCCCATTCCATGTCGTTCACAGGAATACCGTTCACCAGAACAGCCACGTTGGCGCTCTGGAAACCGCGCATGTTGATCTTGGCATCGCCAAAACCGCCACCATCCTTGGTGGCCCATACGCCGGGAGTGGTCTTCAGAACCTCCGGAAGCTCCTGAGTACCGAGCTTAAGGTCAATGTCAATCTGATTGATCTGGCTCACAGCGACAGGAGTCTGACGTGTGCGTGCCAGAGACTGAGTAACAACCACATCGTTGAGCATCTCCGTCTGTGGTTCGAGGGCGATGACGCCCATCTCCGAAGCCGGGGCAACCTTTTTGGATTTGTAGCCCACGAAGCTGATTGTTAAGGACTTGGCATTGTCGGGCACGTTCACCTTGAACTTACCGTCGATGTCCGTGGTGCCGAGAGCCGCGCCGTTGGTTACCACGATACCGGCGCCGATGATAGGCTCGCCGGACTCGTCAACTACGGTGCCTGAGCACTTGCGTGTAGCGGGAAGAGCCATAGCGGCTCCCACTGCAAAGCACAGCACCATGATTACTGAAAGAAGTCTTTTCATTGCTGAAATGATTGGTTTATAAAAAAAGGGGATTGTTAAGATTCTGAATAAGAAGCTAAAGTGTTAGTTTTAAGGTTAGTAGAGCCGCCTTTACGCCGGAGACAGCGCCCCGGCCGGCGGAGGAGACAGCGACAGCGCGGCAGAAGGCGTCGAGCCCCTTGCCGACAAAAAACAGCACAGCCCCGCAGAGCGACCGATACTTGAATCTCCTACGGGGCAGCGAAAACGGCTGCGAAGCCAAAGCGAAGCGTGGGCTGATGGGGTGACAATACACGTATCCTGTGAGCTCGGTCAGCACCTGATGCCAACCATAACCCGCTGTGCTTATGTGCGTTACCACATTACTCAGTGTCATAAACCAACTGCTTGCGCTTAAATTTCACCGCAAATTTACAAAATTTATTCCAATTACAAAATTTTTAACACCCTCTTTCGCATTTTTTCCCCCGCCGCCACCCCCGCCTCACCGCCGGCGTTTGAGACCGGGCGCCGGAGGTGGGAGTGACGGCTTCCAAGCCGTCGCTCCCACATTGACGCCGGCATTTGAGACCGGGCGGCATGGGTGCCACCACTCCATACACTGCCGCCGTGTCAAGCGCTATTTCACCTCCTTGCCGTTCTTGTCTATGTAGAAATCGCGGCCGTTGAGCTCGACGAGGATTTTGCCGGAGGAGAAGCCGGGCTGGTGGCAGTGGTCGTAGATGGCCGGGATGACCACGGTGCCGGTCTTGTCGACAAAGCCGTATTTGTGGTTGATTTCCACCCAGGCCAGGCCTTCCTTAAACCAGCCGGCCAGGCTGTATTGTGCGGGGATGACCAGGCGGCCTTCGCGGTCGGTATATCCGTATTTGTCGCCGATTTTCACGACGGCGAGATCTTCGCTGAAGCCTTCGACTTTGTCGTAGATGGCGGGGACGACGAGGGTGCCGGCCTTGTCGATAGCGCCGCATTTACTGTCGATCTTCACCGCGGCCAGGCCCTCGGTGAAAACCCAGGCATCATCATATTGGGCGGGGATGACCACGGTGCCCGTCTTGTCGATATAGCCCCATTTGCCGGCGATTTTCACGTTGGCCAGGCCTTCGCTGAAAGACCAGACTTCCTCATATTTGGCGGGGATGACCACGGTGCCCGTCTTGTCGATATAGCCCCATTTGCCGGCGATATACACCTCGGCCAGGCCTTCGCTGAAGGTCCCGGACCAATCATATTTGGCGGGGATGACCACGCGGCCTTTGTGTTTGTAGCCCCATTTGCCGGTGGAGGAATCATCAAAAGCCTCATACTCGTTGGTGAGGGCGATATCAGCGGCGGAGGGGCCGGAGTATATAGGGGCTTTTTTCAGGGAGCCGGAGAGAGTGGCGGGGGTGGTTTCGGAGACGGTGGCGGTGAGGGTGGCGGGCGTGTAGCCGTCTTTGGAGATGGTGACGGAGCGGGAGCCGATGAGGACGTCGTCGAGGAGGAGGGGTGTAGTGCCGGCGGCGCGGCCGTCTATGGTGACGGCGGCATCCTGGGGCAGATAGTCGATGCTCAGTGTGCCGGTGACGGACGCGAGGGCGGGGATGGTGACGGTGCGCGTCTCGTTGTCGGCGAGGGTGACGGTCTGCGTGTGGGTGCGGTGTGAGGCGAGGCGGCCCTCGATGACGTAGGCGTCGGAGAAGAGTTCGCCGCTCCAGCGGTCGGTGCCACGGCGCTCGTCGTTGATGTAGATTTCGGTGCCGTTGGCGGCGTCGTTCTCGAGGGGCAGCTCTACGCCGTCGACGGTGACGCGGGCGGTGGCAGGTGTCACTTTCAGCGCCAGGAAATTCTGCTTCTTACGCTGCGGCGCGGCTGTGCCGCCCTGCTGCGGCGTGCTGATGGTGAGCACATAGGTGACGCCGCCGTGGGTCATGTAGACCCAGTATTCGCCCGTGTGCTTCTCGGGGGTGCCGATGATGTTGCCGGAGAACTCGACGCCGGTGGCGATGACCTGCACCTTGACCAGTGCGCATTTGCGGCCATTGAGGTCGTTGGGGGCATACTTCTGCGCCGTCAGGTCTATGGGCGTGGCCTGGAAGGATTCGACCTCGGCTTTTTGCGCGGCGGCGCCTATGGCGCCCGCCACAGCGATTATCAGTGTGATAAAAAGTTTTTTCATATAACAGGGATGTTCAATTAACGGGGGATAACGAACCCGCGGGGTTCGTTCATGGTGAGAGGGGGCGGGTGCTACGGAGGAAGAAGAAGAGGTAGAGGGCGGCGGCGGTGAAGAGGCTGACGGAGAAGGAGAGGATGATGCCGTAGACGCCGAGGCCGAAGGTGAAGGCGAGGAGGTAGGTGGAGGGCAGGCCGAGGACGAGGTAGGAGAAGAGGGCGCTCCACAGCATGGGCATGACGCGCGAGGTGCCGCGCAGGGCGTTGGCAAAGGTGATTTGTGTGGCGTCGCCGAGCTGGTAGAGGATGAGGGGGACGATGAGGGAGACGGCGACGGCGCGGACAGTGAGGTCGTCGGTGAAGAGGCTGATGATGGCGGGTCCGGCGAGGGCGAAGGTGAGCGAGCTGAGGAGCATGACGCCGAGCATGATGTGGTATCCGGCCCAGGCGGAGCTGCGCATGGCGGCGCGGTCGCCGGTGCCGGCGGCATTGCCGACGCGTACGGCGACGGCGGCGCCGAGGGCATAGTAGACGACGAAGCCGAGTGTGCCGAGGACTATCACGACCTGGAAGGCGGCGAGGGGCACTGTGCCGAGCCATCCGCACAGGACGGCGCTGCCGGAGAAGGCGGCGGTTTCGCAGGTGAGCTGGAGCGAGACGGGCAGCGATGTGCGCCATATCTTGGCGGCGG
>SFOH01000054.1 GCA_004552485.1 Bacteroidales bacterium
GGATTTACCAGTCAGACATCTATCTCCAGCCCGTTTGTCAACGCTATAAAATAGCAGGATTTTCGAATCCTCTCCGCATTTTTAAATGAAAGAGCCGTGGCCGTCGGCAAATCCGACGTCAATCCGGCGTCAATCCGGCGTCAATCCGGCTTCTCTCGCTCAAATTCCGAGCCCGATCCCCCACCCCGTCGGCCGCACGCAGCTGCCGGGAAACGTTAATTTTAGAAAATTTTATGAAAACGGAGAACCAAATCGGGGGGTGCGCTGTTTAGTAGTTATCAATGCGGAAAACAAAGCCTCCGCCTCTCTCGCAATTCTTCACAAACTAAGAACTAACGAATACGCTGAATTCTTCACAGACAACAAATTACATAAGTTTAACCATATAACACACACTATCATGAAATCTCTCAAAGTTAGCTATTTTGCAGGAACAAAGCTTTGGTGGGTCATCATCGTCATCGGCGTGCTCCTCGTTATCGGTGGTTTTGCCTATTGGCTCTGGCCGGTTGCCGGTTATGCCGTGGCTTCACAAATCTTCGGCTGGCTCGTTATCCTGGCCGGTATCGTTGTGCTCTGCGTGGCAGCCGGACCTAACCACGCCCGCTGGTGGGGCTGGTGGCTTGCAGGCGGCGTGATCGACCTGTTCGTGGGCTTCATGCTTGTACGCAGCGTTCTGCTCTCCGAGCTGGTATTCCCCTGGTTCCTGGCTCTGCTCTTCGTATACTGGGGCGTCGAGGCTTTCGTCGGCGCTGCCTATGGCCGCGGCGGCCGCAGCTACTGGTGGCTCGGTCTCATCAACGGTGTCCTCCTCTGCATCATCGGCTTCTTCTTCGTCGAGGCAAGCTGGGTGAGCAACATGGAAATGGTTTCGTTCCTGTCGGCCATCGCCTTCATCTACTGGGGCTTCACCCTCTGCATCTCAGGCTACTACATGCGTCCTCAGGAGATCACCGAGACCGTGAAAGAGAAATAAACGCACAGACTACACATAAAACACATCCCTTCAGAAAGCCCGCTGACATCCCGTCACGCGGGCTTTTTTCGAACCCTCCCCCTCCATCACACAGCATCTGACATCCCCTCCGCTCGCCTTTTTCTCCTCTTTTTATTCCAAATCTTCGTTTTTATTTGGCAATTCAAGCTTTTTTGCCTACCTTTGGCTAAACTTTTCTGCCCCGGGGGAGTCTTTATCTTAAAGGCTCCGGAATCAGCCGTATGCTCCCGGGGCTGTCTCTCCCGAACAGAATCTCAATTATATTACTCTCTTCACTTCAAAAAAACCAAACAGCATGA
This sequence comes from Bacteroidales bacterium, assembly GCA_004552485.1. Taxonomy (GTDB): domain Bacteria; phylum Bacteroidota; class Bacteroidia; order Bacteroidales; family Muribaculaceae; genus CAG-873. The sequence continues at coordinate 1,297 of SFOH01000054.1, forward strand.
AAACAAGACTTCTCATTCAGGGCCTGGTGGCCACGGCAGTCCTGGCCATGCCCGTTCTGGCTTCTGCCCAGGACTATGACGACATATATTACAACCCGTCAAAGCCCGCCCAGACAGCCAAGAAGAAGACAACCGTAAAGAACTACGTGCCCACGGCCGACTATCCCGCCGCCGACACGTATCAGAGCGGTTTCTCCACTCAGCCCGTCACCCGCGACGTGGACGAGTATAACCGTCACACCGCCTATCGTCCCGCCGACACTGTCACGGTTAACGCCGACACGCTGGGCGAATTCCTGTACACGCGTCGTCTCGAGCGTTTCCACAACCCCGATGTGGTCACCTCCACCAACGACCCGGACTTCATCGACTACTACTATTCGCAGCCGGCTCAGACTGCCTCTAACGTGAATATCTACGTCAACGCCAACCCGTGGTACTCACCCTATTACTACTCGTCCTGGAACTGGCCCTACTACGGCTGGGGCTACAACTCCTGGTACTGGAACACCTGGGGACCGAGCTGGGCCTGGGGACCGAGCTGGTCATGGTCGTGGGGCTGGGGTCCCTCGTGGAGCTACTACCCCTGGTATGACTGGGGATGGGGAGGTCCCGCCTACCGTCCGCCGCGTCCCGGCGGCTGGGGTCCCGCATGGCGTCCCTCCTCGCCCGGCGCTTCACGCCCGCACTATGCCACCGGCGGCTCCGGCTCGGGCCGTCATCCCGGCACATACAACGGCAGCATCCCCTCTGCCTCGAACCGTCCCGGCGCCATGGGCACCGGCTCCTACAACGGCTCGACGCGCTACACTGGCTCCAACGGTCAGTATCGCCCCGGCAACAGCGGCACGGGCCAGTATCGCCCCGGCAACTCCGGAACAGGCGGCTCCTACCGTCCCGGCATGAGCACCACGCGTCCCGGCAACAGCGGCAGCTCCTCCGGCTCCTACCAGGGCAGCTCGCAACGCGGCCGCAACAACTACGGCACCGGCTCGTCATCCTCGAGCTCGCGCCGCAACAGCTCATCCTCCAGCAACTACCGCGGCAGCTACAACTCCGGCTCGTACGGCGGCAGCAGCTCGCGCGGAAGCTACAGCTCGGGCAGCTTCGGCGGAGGACGTTCCTCCGGCGGCAGCTTCGGCGGCGGCAGCCACGGTGGCGGCGGCGGTGGCCGTGGCCGCAGATAATCTCAGACTCTAACCACGGGACCCCGCCCTGCGTCTGTCAGCAGCGGGGGCCCGCGCTTTTTTCTACGCATTCCCAACCCCGTTCATCACATTTACATCCGCTTTTAACACCCGCGCCGTCAATCCTTTTCCCCGCCCGAGTGTTATATACATATAAACATCTCACGTTTCCAACGAACTATACCCCGTCATAACAAAACACATTGATTATGAAACGTTCAGCTATACTCATCGCTCTCCTCGCTGCCGGAACATGCGCAGCCACGGCACAGAGCGCCGTCGACATGCTCCAGGTCACCCAGCCCGGATTCCGCGGCACAGCCCGCTTCATGGGCATGGGCGGCGCATTCACCGCTCTCGGCGGCGACATCTCCTCAATGACGCAGAACCCCGCCGGCCTCGGCATCTACCGCCACTCCGAGATTGCCGCCACCCTCGACATCGACATTCAGAACACCAAGGCCCCCGGTCAGCAGGGCGACGTCACCAACAGCAAGACACGCGTCGACTGCAACAACTTCGGATATGTCGGCACCGTACGCCTCGACAACGACGTGATGCCCTTCTTCAACTGGGGCGTCAGCTACAATCGCCTCGGCTCGTTCGACCGCGTCACCACCGCCTACGCCATACCCACGCAGACCTCGCTGACGAACTACATCGCCTCATACACGGGCTATCCCGAGGAGACGCTCAACTTCGGCAAAGACTACAACCCCTACTCTCAGAGCGACGCCGACTGGCTCTCGATTCTGGCCTATAACTCCTATCTCATCAACCCGCGTCCCGACTACACCGAGAAGAATCCCCTCTACGGCGGCCTCTTCCAGAACGGCACCGAGGGCGATGCCGCTATCTCCGTACGCGAGCGCGGCTACACCGACCAGTACAACATCAACTTTGCCGGCAACATCCAGGACGTTGTCTTCTGGGGCCTCGGCTTCGGCATCACCGACATGAGCTATCGCCGCGACGCCTACTACTCCGAGAGCATGGCCGGCGCCACAGCCTACAACAAAGCCGCCGGCGGCGTCATCTATGATGCCAACGCCGGTTTCGGCCTAAACAACTACAAACGCATCTGGGGCTCGGGCTGGAACATGAACTTCGGCCTCATCGTCAAGCCCGTCAACGAGCTGCGCCTCGGCATCGCCGTCGCCACCCCCACATGGTGGAAGCTCGACCACGAATACCAGGGCATCGTCGACTACAGCTACTATGCTCCCTCGCTCGCCGAAAGCCAGGACAACCCCACCAAGGGCTCGCAGGACACCGACTTCGCCTCATTCTCATGGCGTCTCCGCTCGCCCTGGCGTCTCATGGCAGGCGTCAGCGCCGTCCTCGGCGGCAAGGCTATCATCAGCTTCGACTACGAGCGCCAGGCCTATAACGACATGAAAATCAAGACCGGCGTCTACGACAACTACGGCTACGTCTACGACTACCAGGAGAACCCCGGCATCAACGGCGACGTCAAGAACTACTACCAGGCCGCCAACGTCTTCCGCATCGGCGCCGAGTTCCGCGTAACCCCCGCCTTCAGCGTCCGCGCCGGTTACAACACCACCACCACCAACGTCAAGGACGAATACAAGGACGGCGGCGGCGAAGTCCTCACCGCCGGAACCGACCCCTCCTTCGCCTTCAACAAGAAGAACGAGAACTTCTGCGTCGGCCTCGGCTACAAGTTCGGCTCATTCTACCTCGACGGAGCTTACGTCTACAATCACCGCACCTCCAACCTCTTCGCCTACACCGACTCTGCCGCCGGCGATGCCCCCAAGTGGAACGTCTCCGACAACAACAGCTCGATAGTGCTCACCGCCGGCTTCCGCTTCTGAGCCCTGTCCGCGACACCGAACATACCACAGCAATGAGATGCGCACCCACGGCGGCGTGCATCTCATTGCGTGCTCAATAGACCCTTCATCATCCCCCGCTCTTAATGGAAAAAGTCAGTGACTCACCCAACGTCAGCATAGACACCGAGAACCCCGAGTTCCAGGCCGCACTGCGCCTGCTGCGCCACACCAACCGCTCCGTCTTCCTCACCGGCAAAGCCGGCACCGGCAAGAGCACCTTCCTGCGCTACATCACCGCCAACACACGCAAGAAATTCGTCGTCCTCGCTCCCACCGGCATCGCCGCCGTCAACGTCGGCGGCCAGACCCTCCACTCCTTTTTCCGCATCCCCTTCAAGCCCATAACGCCCGAAGACCCCGACTTCGCCGTCAAACGCCTGCGTCGGCGCCTCAACTACAGCAACGACCACATACGCCTCATCCGCAGTCTCGACCTCATCATCATCGACGAAATCTCGATGGTCCGCGCCGACATCATCGACTTCGTCGACAAGGTCCTGCGCGTCTACACCGGCAACATGCGCCTCCCCTTCGGCGGCAAACAGCTTCTCTTGGTCGGCGACGTCTTCCAGCTCGAACCCGTCGTCACCGCCGACACCCGCGACATCCTCGGCCGCTACTATTCCACCCCCTATTTCTTCGCCGCCTACGCCTTCCGTCAGCTCCAGCTCGTGCCCATCGAGCTGCGCAAAGTCTACCGGCAGAACGACCCGCAGTTCGTGGGCCTGCTCGACCGCATCCGCGACGCACGCCCCGCCCAGGCCGACCTCGACGCCCTCAACGCACGCGTCCGCACCTACGACCCCACCGAGGCCGTCCAGCAAGTCACCACGCCCGGCTCCGAGCTCACCATGACCCTCGCCACACGCCGCGAGATGGTCGACAACATCAACACCACCTGCCTGGGCGCCCTACCCGGCAAACCCTTCGCCTACCACGGCATCATCCAGGACGACTTCCCCGAGTCGTCGCTCCCCACCGACAAAGAGCTGCTCCTCAAGCCCGGCGCACAGGTCGTCTTCATCAAGAACGACCCCGACCACCGCTGGGTCAACGGCACCATCGGCCGCGTCGAAGACTGCTTCGAGGACTACATCACCGTGCGCACCGAGGACGACGAACTCCACCGCGTCGAGGACGCCATCTGGTCGAACGTCCGCTACACCTTCGACGAAAAGAAGAAGGCCGTCGAAGAGACCGTGCTCGGCACCTACACCCAGCTCCCCGTCAAGGCTGCCTGGGCGCTCACCATCCACAAGAGCCAGGGCCTCACCTTCTCCAACGTCATCATCGACCTGGGCCGCGGCGCCTTCACCGGCGGACAGACCTACGTCGCCCTCAGCCGCTGCCGCAGCCTCCCCGGTCTCACCCTGCGCTCGCCCGTCACCCGCCGCGACATCTACGTCAACCCCGTCATCACACGTTTCGCCGCCTCGTTCAACAATCCCGCCATCATCGAACGCGCCATGGAGGAAAGCCGCGCCGACGCCCTCATCGACGATGCCGTGCGCCTCTTTGACAAGGGCGACACCCCCGCCGCCGTCGACGCCTTCTTCGAGGCCAACACTCTGCGCAATGTCACGCACATTCCCGCCGTCCAGCGCCTCATTCGCCGCCGTCTCGGCGTCGTGGACCGACTGCGCGACGAGAACCAACGGCTGAACGACGAGCTGGAGGCCGCGCGGGAAAAACTGCGCAGCGTTGCCGACGAGTATGTGCGCCTGGGCCACGACGTGGGCGAAGCAGACTGGGAGACCGATGCCGCCATCGCCAACTTCGACCGCGCCATCGCCCTCTTCCCCGACCACTTCGAGGCGCATCTCGCCAAAGGACGCCTGCTCGTCGAACGCGGCGACACCGACACCGCCGCCGTCCACCTCGAGGCAGCCTCGCGCATCCATCCTGACGACTGGCGCCCCCTCGCCTACCTCGGCGACATCGACCGCGCCATTTCCGACCCCGCACGTGCCATGGCCCGCTATCTTGCCGCCCACGACCTCGCGCCCAAAGAGACACGTGTCATCACACGCCTTGTCTCGCTCAGCGAAGGCCTCGGCGACGAAGAGAGCGCCGTACGCTACCGCGCCCTCCTCAAAGGCCTGCGACGTCCCCCTAAAAAGAAATAACGCCGGCCTCCGTTGCGGGAAAACCGGCATTACATTATGTAAAGAACGAATTGTGCGGCGGCCGGGATTCGAACCCGGGACCTCGGTCCTGTAAAGAAAGAAGTATGACTACGTTGACCTCACCGCGGGGAGCGACAGATAATCCGCAGACAAATCCGCGTGCTAACCACTGCACCACCGCCGCTATACTGACTAAACGCAGACACCCTGCGTTTTATTGTGCATATCCGAAAATAACAGGCGTGAGCCTATGAGAGCAGCTCGTTGATGAGGGCCGGGTCGTAAGCAAGGGCCCGGTCGTAGACCTCGTCGGCGTTGGCGGGATTGTCGACTTCGGTCATGTTCTGCGCCTCGGCCTTGATGCGGAGCAGCCGGCCCAGCGACATCTTCCTGCGCAGGCGACGGAGGTAATCGGTGACGGTTTGGGTGTTGACAGTGCGCGCTACCTGCGAGTTGTTCGTGATCTCGAGCCAGGTGATTTCGGCACGTTCCACGTCGAGGACGCCGAAGGTCATACCCTTTGCGATGTTGCAGTCGGGGATATGCACCATGTGCTGCACGCACGAGGGGTCGAAGGCGACGCCCGTTTCATTGCTGACCTGCATGGGATAGAGCGAGCTCATCCAGCCCACGCGTGCGTTCACGGTCAGCGTGCCCATGGAGTAGGCGTTGCACATAAACAGAACATACTGTGCGTCGGTACGCCACAACTCGCGCAGGTCCAGTTCCACATACTCTGCGGTGCCCACCTCGGCGGGGATGGAGCGTATGTCGCCGCTGTGCACGGCTCCGGCTTGCAGAAGGTTCGTGTAGTCGCAGTTGCGGACGGCTCCGTTCTTGTAGAGGATGACGGCGCTGAGGTCGAGGTCGAGGTACTGCGCCGGCAGCCCTTCGCCCCAGTTGAGGAAGATGCGCACGTCCCGGCCCTCGACACGGAAGCGTTCGCCCTGTACGGCCGACGAGGTGTCCTGGACGGTGGTGGCACGGTCGCCGACGGCAACGGGGATGTTGAACAGCTCGGGGGCTATGTAGATTTTGTGTCCCTCGTGGCTGCGGTCTTTGATGAAGTGTTTGCGCAGGACAACGGGCAGCAGACTGTCAATCGATTCCTTCATATATTCTATGTCCTCGGGTGTGTTATGGACGAGGAGTGGATTGGGCGGGAGGGGGAGACGGCCGCCGGTGACGGGCACGGTATAGCGTTTGGCATGGGGGTCGAAGTAGAGGCCGGCGGCATCGATGAGGCTGAGGACGAGTCGAGGCGCTACGCCCCCGGTGCGCATGAACGCCTCGAGGACGGGCTCGGTGCCGAAGCGCAGCATGGTGGCGAAGAGCGAGCGTGCGAAGAAGCCGGGACGCTGCGAGAGCATCTCGAGCACACGGTCGCGGTCGCCCTCGCGGCGTGCCTTGTCGAGTTGTCCGTTCCACACGGTGTAGTCGCCGCGGTAGAAGACATCTAACAGCCGTGCAAGGCGCTCGAAGCCCGGACGGCGGGCATACTCGGGCAGTCGCAGCGCGCGGATGAAGCGTACCCACATATCGCGGTGGGGGTGCATGGATTCGGCCTGTGCCCCGGCGCTGCCGGGGAGTGCGTTGAGCCATTCGGCCACGATGCGGCACATGCGGCGCGAATAGTGCAGGCTCAGGTGCTTTTTCATGTTGCCTTCGAGGTCTCTCTTTGGCCGTATGTACGGGCCCTCGCAGTACACACCTCTCCACTTGTGCGATTTGGCAATCATGTAGCGCGGCTCGATGATGACGGTCCGTGCGGTCTTCTTATACCACAGATAGCGGAGCACCTCGGCAGGCGATGTGAGCAGTCGTACGGCCCGGTCCGCCTTGCCGGCGTCGACGAGAGCGTCGACGGCAATGATCATTGTCTCCTTCATGGCGATGGTGACGTCGGCGGGCAAGGGATAGACCGTGAGGAGGCGGCGCAGCGAGTCGGCCTGCGTGGCGTCGAGGGGCACGGGTGTCTCCAGCAGCGAGCGCAGCAACTTGGTCATATCCTCGTCGGTGAACAGTGCCAGCGGGCGTTTCTTCGAGCCCTGTTCGGTGTACACGATGCCGGGTGTGATGGTGAAGGGCGTGCCGCAGTAGGGGCAGCCGGTGTAGTGCTCCAGGTCGAAGGAATCCGGCGGAATGAGATGGCCGCAGGGGAGCTGCACGCACCGGGAGGCTTCGCAGCCGCCTCTGTTGGCGAGGAAGGTGAGGTCGGCGTTCGGGTGTTCATCGCCGTATCGAGGTATGTTGTGGGTCCAGCCGCGGCGCAGGGCGCTCCAGTTGAGATTGGTGCCGAGGGCGTTGTTCACGACGCCGACGAGCTGCTCGAGCTGTTCGGCGCTGAGTGTGCACAGTGCGTGGAGGGCTTCTTCGGTCACCCAGTATCCGCAGCCGCTGAGGGCCTGCACGGTGAGGATGACGGCCTCGGAGCACTCGTAGTCGTCCGTCCTAAGCTTTTCGCGGGAGACGGGGACGTAGATGGCCTGTTGGCGGAGAGCAACCTGGTTGAGTGTGACGAATTGATTGGATGATTGCATGAGAGTGGAAGAGTGGAAGAGAGGATGGGTTATTTGGGTTCGGGATTGACTGATGTGCGGAGCCACTTGGCGAGTTCGGCGGTCCACTCGGGCTTGTAGGTGAATCCGTTGCGGAATCCCCAGCCGTGGCCGCCGTTGGGATAGATGTGGAGGGTGGCGGGGATTTTGAACTTGCGCAGAGCGGTGAAGTAGAGCCAGGCGTTCTCGGGCGAGACGCGCGAGTCGTCGGCACTGAGAGCGATGAAGCACTGCGGCGTGCGGGCGTCGACGCGGCGGTCGGTGGAGTAGCGTTCGACCTGGAGCGGCGTGGGATAGGCGCCCAGGAGGTTGCGGCGCGTCATCTTGCCGGTGTACTTCGAGTCCATGGTGATGACGGGATAGAGCAGCACCTGGAAGTTGGGGCGCATGTTCTCGTTGTCGGGGAAGGTGGCCACTGACGAGGCGAGGTGTCCGCCGGCTGAGGCGCCCATGATGCCGACTTTCTCCGGGTCGATGTTCCACTCTTTGGCGCTGGCGCGGATGCGGAGCATGGCATGCTGGGCGTCGGCCTTGGGATAGTTGACGCGGTCGTGGGGGAGCCGGTATTTGAGGACGACGTAGGTGATGCCCTGCTCGTTGAACCAGTCGGCCATGGCTGTTCCCTCTTCCTCGAGAGCGAGGGTCTGATAGCCGCCGCCGGGGCACATGAGGATGGTGACGCCGTTGGGATTGTCGGGGAGGTAGCAGTACATGACGGGCGTGTACGTGCCGCCCGGGCTGTCTTCGGGGTGTTCCCACAGGGGCACTTCAAACGCGCGCCGTGCCGAGGCACTCAGCGCCGTCACGAGCATTGCCAGCAACAGGAGTCTTCTCATCATTCGTCGTTAGTTATGAAAGGGACACGCCCCGCCGTCAACTCTGTGAAAGCGGGGCGCGTCGGTCATGCGTTAGGTTTCGGGGGAACCGGGGTCAGATGCCCAGGTCTTTCTTGATGGCCTCGATCTTGGCGGCGGCGCGCTCGTTGCAGGCCTCGTAGTCGTCGACGGTGTTCATCTTGTCTTTCACCTCGAGATAGAACTTGATCTTAGGCTCGGTGCCGGAGGGGCGAACTGAAACCTTGTTGCCTTCCTCGGTGTAGAACTGGAGCACGTTGGAGGTTGCGGGGAAGTCCATCTTGGTGGTGTCGCCGCTGACGAGGTTGTACTCGTTGAGGTCGGAGTAGTCCTTGATGGCTACGACCTTGCTGCCGCCGAGGGTCTTGGGCGGGTTCTGGCGGTAGTTGACCATCATCTGCTTGATTTCGTCGGCACCGGTCTTGCCGGGACGAACGACGGAGATAACCTCCTCGTGGCTGTAGCCGTTCTGCAGGTAGATGTCCTTGAGCATGTCCATGTAGGTCATGCCGCGGTCGCGGGCCCATGCGGCGATTTCGGCCATGAGTGAGATGGCGGAGACGGAGTCTTTGTCGCGGCAGAAGTCTTCGGCCAGGAAGCCGTAGCTCTCCTCACCGCCGCCGAGGTAGCGGCCGGTCTCCTCGTGGTCGCGGATGACAGCGGCAATCCACTTGAAGCCGGTGTAGGAGTCGAACATGGCAACGCCCTGGGCGTCGGCGATGGTCTTGATGGTCTCGGTGGTGACGATTGACTTCACGACATACTCGTTGCCTTTGAGCAGGCCGAGCTCGCGGTTGCGAAGCATGATGTAGTTGAGGAGGATCATCACGATCTGGTTGCCGTTGATCATGACATACTCGCCGCTCTTGTCGCGGGCCACGCAGCCGATGCGGTCGGCGTCGGGATCGGAGGCGAAGATGACGTCGGCGTCCGTAGCCTTGGCGCGCTCAATGGCCATGTGCATGGCTGAGGGCACTTCGGGGTTGGGAGAAACGACGGTGGGGAAGTCGCCGGAGGGGATGTCCTGCTCGGGGACGTGGATGATGTTGGTGAAGCCGTAGTTCTTGAGGGATGCGGGAACGAGCTTTACGCCTGTGCCGTGGATGGGGGTGTAGACGATTTTGAGGTCGGCGTGACGTTTGATGACCTCGGGGTCGAGGCTCAGGGTCTTGATGGCTGCGAGGAACTCCTGGTCCATCTTGTCGCCGATAATCTCGATGAGCTCGGGGTTGCCCTCGAACTTGATGTCTTTGACGCTCTTGATGTCGTTGACGTGGTTGATGATGTTGACATCGTGGGGAGCGAGCACCTGTGCGCCGTCGGCCCAGTAGGCCTTGTAGCCGTTATACTCCTTGGGGTTGTGTGAGGCGGTGACGTTGACGCCGCTCTGGCAGCCGAGGTGACGGATGGCGAAGCTCAGCTCGGGGGTGGGCTGGAAGCTCTGGAACAGGTAAACCTTGATGCCGTTGGCCGAGAAGATGTTGGCGACGGTCTTGGCGAACAGGTCGGAGTTGTTGCGCACGTCGTGGCCGACGACAACCGAAATCTGAGGCAGCTCGGGGAAGGCTTCCTTCAGGTAGTTGGCGAGGCCCTGTGTGGCGGCGCCCACGGTGTAGATGTTCATGCGGTTTGTGCCCGGGCCCATGATGCCGCGAAGGCCGCCCGTGCCGAACTCCAGGTCTTTATAGAATGCTTCGATGAGGTTGGTTTTGTCCTCGGCCTCAAGCATCTCTTTAACCTGCTGACGGGTTGCTTCGTCATAGTCTTCGCTAAGCCATGCCTGGGCTTTTTTCTCGCACTCTTTGATAAGTTCTTTGTTGTCCATGTTTTTGTTAGTATATATAGGTTTTGAGTTTAATAGTCAATTCTTGTCTTGCAAAGATACAACATTCGTCGTAATAAATACAAATTCCGGGGGCATAAAGTTTGCTAAAAACCTTATTGTCCGGTGGCGGCGCACTTCAGACCACGAAGAGGTAGAAGATTGCCGACGCGGGAGCCACGAACAACAGCGAGTCGATTCGGTCGAGGATGCCGCCATGGCCGGGGATGATGT
>SFOH01000055.1 GCA_004552485.1 Bacteroidales bacterium
CATCGGCATCCCCGGCGGCTACATCGGCGCCGCCTGGGCCGCCCTCGGCGGATACTTCACCGTCATGGTCATCTCCTACTTCCTGGGGCAGAAATACTATCCCATCCGCTACCCCGTCGGGCGCCTCGGAGGGTACGTCCTGCTGGCCGCCGCCTTCTACGGAGCCGGCACCTACCTGGTCGACACCCCGTGGGAAGCGCTGACCCTGGCGCTGCGCACCCTCCTGCTCATCGCCTTCGTCGCCGTCATCGTCCGCCGCGAGCACGTCCCCATCCCCCGCCTCCTCCGCCACCACTGCTGAAAAAGTTTTGCTGTCCGATAAAAGACGGGTGTAAGAGTCCCCGCTACCCCGTCAATGGACATAGGGCGTTAGTCCGGGACGTATGGCTTCCTCACAGACATCATTTGCCATGCTATGGGCCATTTGGCTTCAGGGAACGCCGGCGGTGCGGGCGTTCTCGGTCGCAAATATGGCGACTGAAGTCCGGACGAGATTTTCCGGGGGGCTTGGAAAATCAGAAAAACAAATTCGATCGTCTTAGAATCAGCCGCCGGGTCATGCTTTTATTTTTGTTCCCTGCAGCCGAGCGCGAAGTTTCTTGGCGGCGAAAGTAGCATAATTCGCCGAAAAGAGTTATCTTTGCAGGTTGATTGCACGTTGCGGCCCCGCAATGGGTTCCGCAGTGACGTGAAGGGCGGCGCCTCAGTGGTGTCGTTCCGGCTGATGATGGCGCTGAGCCGCGCCGGTGTCGACGCGCGTATGTTAGTGGTCCACAAGGCCACGGACAATCTGCGCGTGGCACAGGCCGCGCCCGCATGGCGCCATGAGGCGGCTTTTCTCGCGGAGTCCGGCTCGTTCGGCATGCCGCTCCACAACCATCCGTGGGTGCGCGAGGCCGACGCCGTCATCCTGGGCTGGATAAACCAGGGCATGATGTCGCTGGGTGAAATCGAGCGTATCCACGCCATGGGCAAACCGGTGGCCTGGACGCTCCACGATATGTGGCCGGTCACGGGTCTCTGTCACCATGCCGGCACGTGCACCAACTACACGCAGGGCTGCGGCCACTGTCCCTTACTGCGCGGCGGCGCCTCGGCCAACGACCTGTCCGCCAAGGTGTTCCGCCGCAAGGACGCCCTCTACCGCCGCGTCCCCATCCGCTTTGTGGCCATCAGCAGCTGGATTGCCCGCTGCTGCGCGCGCTCGCCGCTGACGGCCGCCCAGGATGTGTCGGTAATTCCCAATGCTTTTCCGGTCGAGGAATATGCCGTGACACCCGCAATGAGTCGCGCCGAGCTGGGTCTGCCCGCCGGTAAACGGCTCGTCGTGATGGGCGCGGCGCGTCTCGACGACCCCATCAAGAATCTGCCGTTGGCGGTGGAGACGCTCAACCGCGTGAGCGCGGCCGACACTGCCGCCGTCTTCTTCGGCGCCATCCGCGACCCCCGTGCCCTGGACGGTCTGCAGATGCCGCATGTGGCCCTGGGGCCGGTGGCCACGGCGGAGCGCGTGGCGCAGATTTTCGCCCATGCCGACGTGGTGCTCTCCACGTCGCGCTACGAGACGCTGCCGGGTACGCTCATCGAGGGTATGGCCGCGGGAGCGGTCCCGGTCTCGACGGGCAACGGCGGTCAGCGCGACATCGTGGAGCCGGGCGTGGACGGTTTCATCGCCACGCACGACGATCCCGACGAGTTAGCCGTGCTCATCGAGCAGGCTTTGGCCAACCCCTTCCCGCGCCAACAGCAGCACGAGGCGGTCATGCGCCGTTTCGCCGCCGAGCGCGTGGCCAACGCCTACATCCAACTTCTCAATCTCAGATAATCAAACACTTAGACACGATATGAAAAAGGTAAACAAAGACACGTTTCTGCAGTGGTGTAAGAACCCGCAGGTGTGGGGCTTCGCGGTGAGCGTGGTGGTGATGGCCATTGTCTCGCTGGCGTTCTTCGCCCCGGCTAACTTCAACGGCGCGACGCTCCAGCAGCACGATATGCAGCAGGGCACCGCCAACGGTCAGGAGGCCACGGCCTACCAGGACGCCACGGGCGAGAAGGCCTTGTGGACGAACGCTCTGTTCTCGGGCATGCCCACGTTCCAGATTTCGCCGGAGTATCCGTCCAACTCGCTGTTTACCTGGCTCAACGATGTCTACGGACTGGGGCTGCCCGCACCGTCGAATCTGATGTTCATGATGATGGCGGGCATGCTGATTATGTGCTACTGCATGAAGACGCGGTGGTGGTACGCGCTGATTGCCGCCCTGGGATGGGGCCTGTCGTCGTACTTCGTCATCATCATCGGCGCCGGCCACATCTGGAAATTCACGGCGCTGACCTATATGCCGCCCACCATCGGCGCGGTCATCATGGCCTACCGTGCCGCCGCCGGCCGCCGCGGCCGCGCCGCACGTCTGAGCGCGGCCGCCATTCTGGCGCTCTTCGCCATGCTGGAGCTCAACGCCAACCACCCGCAGATCACCTACTACTCGCTCTTCATCATGGCGGCCCTGGGCATCGCCTTCCTCATCGAAGCCATCCGCAAGAAAACGCTGAAGACGTGGGGCATGGCGACGGTGGCGTGCTTAGCTGCCGGCGTGGTTGCCGTTGGCGCGAATGCTCCGAGTCTTTACAACACCTACGAATACTCCAAGGAAACGAAGCGCGCGGGCTCTGAGCTGACGGCGCTCGCCTCCGACAAGGCCGAGGGCGCCGAGGCTGCCGCCGAAGCCTCCGACGAGCGCCCCACGGGCGGTCTGCCCAAGGCCGAAATCGGTGGCTGGAGCAACACTCCCTCCGAGAGCTTCTCGCTGCTCATTCCCAACGTGAAGGGCGGCGCCACTATCCGCCCGGAAAAGGGCAACAACGAGCCGCTGACGCTGAGTGCGGCCGCACAGGCTCTCGACATGGACATCACCCAGGAGGACGACCCTTTCCAGCTGCTCGACGCGCTGATGCAGTACTTCGGCGGCAAGGGTCTCACCAACGGCCCGTTCTACTTCGGCGCCCTGCTCGTGGCCCTCTTCCTCCTTGGCGCGCTCATCGTCCGCGGCCCGGTGAAGTGGGCGTTCGTGACGGTCACGGTCTTCTCCATCTTCCTGGCCATGGGCAACCACTTCGAGGCACTCACCGATTTCATGATATACAATGTGCCGCTCTACAACAAGTTCCGCGCGGCGGAGACGGCCCTGGTCATCGCCGCACTGTGCGTGCCGGTGCTGGGCGTCATGGGCCTGGCACGGCTCTTCAGCGAGGGCTTTGAGAAGTACAAGGCTCAGTTTGCAGCGGCATTCGGCGTGCCCTTGGCGGTGGCCGTGCTGTTCTGGCTGGCTCCGTCGGTCGGCGGCGAGCCCATCGGCGACGACGAGGCGCAGTGGCTGGAGCAGGCCGAGGCACAGATTGCCACGCAGCAGCCGGAGAATCTGCCCTATCTGAAACAGAGCGTCGACACGGTGTGCGAGGTGCGCCTGGCCATGGTGTCGGCTGACGCCGGACGCTCCGTGCTCATCCTCCTGTTGGGCGCCGCGGTGGTCTTCGCCGGCGCTCGCTGGCCGCGCTACCGCCGCTGGATGGTGGCCGCTACGGCTGTCATAGTGGTGGTCGACCTCTACTCGGTTGACAAACGCTATGTCTCCGAGGAGTCGTTCCTGGCCCACGATTTCTCCGCCGACTACGCCAATCCTCTCGCCGCCGACAGCTTCGACAACGAGATTCTCGCCGACAAGGGCTATTACCGCGTCATGGACATCCCCGGCTTCGGCGACGCCCGCCGCTCGTTCTACCACCACATGGTGGGCGGTTATCATGCCGCCAAGCTCAACCGCTACAACGACCTCATCGAGCGCCGCATGAACCACGTGATGAGCTACGGCTACGTGCCCGAGCTGCGCGACAGCACGGAGCGCGCCCGCTATGGCGCCGAGTATCAGGGCGTCTTCGCCGACCTGCTGGCCGACTATCATGTGCTGGACATGCTCAACGCCCGTTATGTCATCAACCCCGCCGACGCCAAGGCGGGCGGCGCGCCGCAGTTAGTGCGCAACGAGGGTGCCCTGGGCGCCGCATGGCTCGTGGGCAAGGTGAAATATGTTGACAACGCCGACGCCGAGATGGCCGCGCTGGCCACGCTCGACCCGGCCGCGGAGGCCGTCGCCGACCGCCGCTTCAGCGAGGCGCTGGGCCAGGCTCCCTCGCTCGTTCCCGGCGACACGGTGCTCCTGAAAAAGTACACTCCCAACACTCTGACATACAGCGTCACCACCCGCAACGGCGGCATCGCCGTCTTCTCGGAGGTGTGGTTCCCGTGGGGCTGGAAGGCCACCATCGACGGCAATCCGGCGCCGCTGGCACGCGTCAACTATGTGTTGCGCGCCATGCGTGTTCCCGCCGGAACGCACACGGTGGTCATGACCTTTGACCCGGACAGCCTCCACACCACGGGCGCCATCGCCTACGCCTGCGTCAGCCTCATCTACCTGCTTGTGCTCCTGGCTCTCTTCTGCTACGTCACCCGCCGCGAGACGCCCGGCGACGCCCCGAAGGCCGAGCCCAAAGCCGAAAGCGCCAAGGCATGAGCCTGTACACCGACTGGCGCCACGGCCGCGGCTTCGGCGTCCACTCGCCCTGGGCCTACGCCCTCATCACCGAGGCGCTGCGCAACCCCTGCACATATTATAATGAGCAGACTGCGCGCCGCCTCATGGGCTCCCGCGCCGAGGCGCGTGCCGCCGGCGCCGTCTTCCGCATCATCGCCCGCGAGCGGCCGTCCCGCGTGACGGTCATGGGGCCGCAGGAGTGGCACTCCGTCGCCGCCCTGGCAGGCTCGCTGACGCCCGGGGGCCAGCGCATGGTGCTCGTGGCCGACGACCGGTCCGACGTCGCCGAAATCCTCAGTGCCGCAGGCGACGGCGGCATCGTCGTCATCGTCCGCCCGGCCTGCCACGCCGACGCCCTCGTGCGCGAAATCGTCGCCAAAGCGCCGCGCGGCCGGGCGTTCGTCCTCGACACGCTGCGCACGCTCGTCATCGTGAACCTGCGCCCCGACCTCCCCGACCAGTATCTCAGAGCCCGTTTCTGAGCCATCATATCACACAATAATTTGAAATATCGCGCGTTATAAAAGAGTATGACTGTGCACACGCCCGAAAATATCGTCTTCGCCACCAACAATGCCCACAAGCTCGAGGAGCTTCGCGAGATTGTCGGCGGGCGCCTCAACGTCCTGTCCCTTAGCGAGATAGGATGCCATGACGATATTCCCGAAGACGCACCGACGCTCGAGGGCAACGCCCTGACCAAGGCGCGGTGGGTCCGCGAGCGCTACCACGTGTCCTGCTTCGCCGACGACACCGGCCTCGAAGTCGAC
This sequence comes from Bacteroidales bacterium, assembly GCA_004552485.1. GTDB lineage: Bacteria > Bacteroidota > Bacteroidia > Bacteroidales > Muribaculaceae > CAG-873. Next base: position 5,366 of record SFOH01000055.1, read on the forward strand.
GCCTTAGGCGGCGCTCCCGGCGTTCACTCGGCACGCTATGCCGGTGGCGCCGGCCACGATGCCGCCGCCAACACGGCCCGCCTCCTGCGCGAGCTCGCCGACGTCCCCGCGCCCCGCACGGCACGCTTCCGCACCGTCATCGCATACATCGACCCCGACGGCCGCGAGCACCTCTTCCACGGCAAAGTCGAGGGCGAAATCCTCACTGCCCCCGCCGGCGACGGAGGCTTCGGCTACGACCCTGTCTTCCGCCCCAAAGGCTGGACACGCTCCTTCGCCCAGGCCTCGCCCGACGAGAAAAACGCCGTCAGCCACCGCGGCAACGCCGTCCGCGCTTTCACAGCTTTCCTCCTCAGCGACAAGCCCGTACATCCCTCTGAATAAAAAACAAAAACAAATATAAAAACCAAAATCATTATCCCACAAATGATTCGCAAATCAGTCATCATAGCCCTTCTGGCGCTGGCCGCGCTCATCCCCGGCGCCTCACAGCAGGCACAGGCGCAGAAGTCCACCGGCGAGTGGACAATGTTCCCCGTCTACTCAAACGGCGTCTCCGACATCGTGGACACTCCCTCCAAGGTCTACTACCTCTCCGCCGGACGCCTCTACTCCTACGACAAGGAGAACAACGAGACATACTCCTACTCCGTCGCCAACAAACTCTCCGACACGGAGATATCCTCCATCCTCTACAACATCGAGCACAACTACCTGCTCATCGTCTACGCCTCGTCGAACATGGACGCCCTCTATGACAACGGCAAAGTCGTGAACATCTCCGACATCAAGGACACCACCATCAACGAGCAGAAGAACATCACCTCAGTCGTCTTCTACAACGGCTGCATCTACGTGTCCATGCCCACCACCATCGTCGTCTACGACGCAAAGACGCTCATCGTCAAGGAGTCGGCGCGATACACTGCCGAGAACATCTCCAAGATGGCCGTCTCCCACGGCTTCATGTACATCAACAACAACGACACCTACAAAGGCAAACGCGCCCCGCTCGGCACGCGCAACCTGCCCCTGTCCACCGCCTTCATGGAACGCAACTACGGCACCATCGACTACATGTTTGCCCTCGGCAACAGCCTCATCATGGACCTCGCCACGCCCCTCAACAATTTCCCGAAGGGCACGGACATCGCCACAAACTGGCCCTACACATGGGATGCACCCGTAAACCTCACGTCCAACGCCCCCATCCAGCCCATGAAGTTCCTGGCCGACAGCACCGCCTACCTCGTCACCAAGTCCGAGATTCTCTTCTTCGACAAGGAGGGCAACCACACTTCCACCACCACCCTCCCCGCCGCCCTTCAGGGCCAGAAAATCGCTTTCACCCGCGACCTCTCCGACTGCTGGGCCGGTGACGCCGACGGCATCGCCAACTACAAGGTCGACGGCTCCACCGTCACCGTCCTCTCCGACAAGTCCAAGCCCCAGGGCACCTCGTCCGTCAAAGAAGTCGCCTTCATCCGCGGCAGCAAGGACGGCTCGCGCATCTACTTCTCGAACCTCGGCCTCACCTCCTACAAAACCATCGGCACCCTCTACGGCGGCTACGACACCCCGCAGGCCACCAACTACATCGAAAACGGCGTCATCTACGACGCCACGCCCAAGAACGTACCCATGCTCACCCCCGGCGGCATCAACAACCAGAACAAGACCGGCTACACCGGCCTCCTCGGCCCCGAAAACTTCGCCGTAGACCCCGACAACCCCAACATATACTATATGTGCAGCATCCACGACGGTCTCTTCGTCTTCGAGCAGAAAGAAGACGGCGAATTCGTACAGGTCGGCCACTTCGACCGCACCAACGCCCCCGTCAACCACAACTGGAAATACACCGTCGGTGCCGTAGGCTGCGACGTCAATTTCGACGCCCAGGGCAACCTCTGGTTCGGCGTTTGGGCCAACGACCTCGCATATCCCCCCTACGTCGTCCTCCCCAAGTCCAAGTTCAAAAACTCGGACGGCAGCCTCAAAGACCTCAGCCTCATCACCAAAGACGACTGGTATGAATCCAAGGCGAAAGGCGTCGACAAAGGCGAACGCGACATGGGCTCCGTCTTCACCAAAGACGGCATCATGCTCAACTGGGACCGCCGCTACGCCGACGCCGTCACCCTCTTCGTCACCGACACCAAAGGCACCGCCAACACCGCCGACGACACATACGTCGAGCGCCTCGGTATCCTTGATCAGGACGGCAAAACCTTCGACCCCTACCGCTGGATTTCCGGCGTCATCGACAGTCGCGGACGCGTTTGGCTCGGCACCGCCAACGGCATCGTCGAAATCGCCGAACCCGCCAAGATGACCAACCCCACCAGCCGCATCACCCGCCTCAAAGTGCCCCGCAACGACGGCACCATCTACGCCGACTACCTCCTCGAGGGCGTCCAGGTCAACGACATCGCCTGCGATGCCTCCGACCGCAAGTGGGTGGCCACCGAGAACTCCGGCGTCTACCTCGTCTCACAGGCCGGCGACAAAATTCTCGAGCACTACACCACCTCCAACTCAATGCTCCCCTCCAACGCCGTCTACTCCGTCTTCTGCGACCCCCGCAGCAACATCGTCTACTTCGGCACCGCCAACGGCCTCCTCGCCTACAACAGCACCTCCTCGCCTGCCGCCGAGGACTTCTCCGAAGTCTACGCCTATCCTAACCCCGTCCGCCCCGACTACACCGGCTGGATCACAATCAAGGGACTCATGGACAACTCGCTGGTGAAGATCGCCGACTCTGCCGGCAACGTCGTGGCCCAGATCAAGAGTGACGGCGGCATGGCCGTGTGGGACGGCTGCAACGTCAGCGGCGAGCGCGTGCGCACCGGCGTTTACTTCGTCTTCGTGTCCGCCAACAACGGCTCCGTCGACAGCTCCTCGAAAGGCGCCGTCACCAAAATCCTCGTCGTGAACTGACCCCGCCGCAGGTCCGTCCGGCCTGCCTACGGGAAAAATTTTTCGCAGATGCCATCCGGTTGCGCCGAGATGGCGTCTGTTGTTTTTTTGAAGTTAGGCAGTTTTTTTGTACCTTTGTAGGCCGTCAAGTAGGCTCTGTGACCGAGCAGACGGATAAATGATTAGTAATCAGTTAGATAATGAATAAAGACATAAAAATTTGCGTGATTGGTCTGGGCTACGTCGGCCTGCCCCTCGCCCGCCTGTTTTCCACAAAGTTCCCGACAATCGGCTACGACCTGAACCGCAAGCGCGTCGACGCCCTCAACGCCGGCCACGACTCCACCCTCGAGGTCAGCGACGAGCTCCTCCAGGACGCCCTCCGCAATCACGGTTTCCGCTGCACCGCCAACCTTGACGATATCCGCGACGCCAACTTCTACGTTGTCGCCGTCCCCACCCCCGTCGACGACAACAACCGTCCCGACCTCAAGCCCCTCTGGGGCGCCTCCGAAACGGTGGGCCGCGTCATCTCGAAAGGCGACATCGTGGTCTATGAGTCGACGGTCTACCCCGGCGTCACCGAGGAGGAGTGTCTCCCTGTCGTCGAGAGGGTCAGCGGCCTCAAGTTCAACCGCGACTTCTTCGCCGGTTACTCGCCCGAGCGCATCAACCCCGGCGACAAGCTGCACACCGTCGAGACAATCCGCAAGGTCACCTCGGGCTCCACTCCCGAAATCGCCGACATCGTCGACGAGGTCTACAACACGGTCCTGGTCAACGGCACCCACAAAGCCCCCTCCATCCGCGTGGCCGAGGCCTCGAAAATCATCGAGAACTCGCAGCGCGACGTCAACATCGCCTTCATGAACGAGCTGGCCAAAATCTTCAACGCCATGGGCATCGACACCCACGACGTCATCGAAGCCGCCTCCTCGAAGTGGAACTTCATAAAACTTTCGCCCGGACTGGTCGGCGGCCACTGCATCAGCGTCGATCCCTACTACCTCATCCAGAAGGCCCAGGTCTACGGCGTGCTCCCGCGCGTGATGTTCTCGGCGCGCCGCCTCAACGACGGCATGGGCGCCTACGTGGCCAATCAGACCATCAAGGCCATGAATCTCAAGGGCGTGCGCGTCAAGGACGCCCGCATCCTCATCCTCGGCATCACCTTCAAGGAAAACTGCCCCGACATCCGCAACACCAAGGTGGTGGACATCTACCACACTCTGCGCGAGTACACCCCCGACATCACCGTCTACGACCCCTGGGCCAACGCCGATGCCGTCAGCCGCGAATACGCCGTCGCCCTCACCGACAAACCCCTCGACGAGCTCTCCGGCTCATTTGACGCCGTAATCCTGGCCGTCGCCCACAACGAGTTCAAGGGCCGCGACATCCGCGCCTTCCTCGCCGACCCGGCCGAGGGCGTCGTCTACGACGTCAAAGGCATCCTTCCGCGCCACATGGTCGACGCACGCCTCTGACCCACTCTTCCACTCATCCACTCCTCCACTCTTATGGATAAAAACGCACTGCAATATAAAGATGAGAACGACCGGTCGTACGGACTGGCCGGTATGGCAATCTCACTCTATGTCTGGGACGGCGAGGAATACCTCATCGGCCTCGACCTCGACGCCGACCCCGGTGACGGCCTCTCCGTCAGCCCCGCCTTCAACTTCGGCGGCAACCCGCGCGTGTCGGCACGCAGCGTCTGGAAGGAGATGGTCAAGCACCTGCAAATGTCCACGGCCATGCTCCTGGGCAATGTCATGTGCCGCAGCTACTGCGCCCCCGGCGGCGCCCGCCGTCTCTCCTCGCAGACAACAGCGCTCATGCGCGCCATGGTGCGCGACGAAGGCCGCGAGCTCTGCTCGCTCGACGACGACGAAATCGCCGAAATCTTCGACCAGACGCTCTCCTATCTCGAGCGCCTCTACGCCAACACCGCCGTCGCCACCATCGCCGACAGCCTCTCCTCTGCACTGCGCACCCGCCGCAGCCTCTCCGCAGCCGAAGCCCTCGACTTCCTCGCCCGGCTCCGCTGATTCCCCCGCGGCAAACCGCAACGAATGCGCCCCGAACCCATACCGGATTCGGGGCGCATTCGCGTTGTTGTCAGCGACCTCAATAGTGGAAATCGCTCTTGGGGGTAACGGGCTTGCTCAGCGCGCGCCAGCAGTAGACAATGTAGGCCAGCACGAACGGGATGATGACCGACACACAGCTCATCACCGTCAGCGTGAACTGCGAGCTCGAGCTGTTGCGGATGGTCAGCGACGCCTGCGGGTCGAGCAACGACGGATAGTAGGCCGTGTTGTTGTATCCGGCCACAAAGAACAGCGTGAGCACCACCAGCACCGTGCCGGCGCCGGCCCACCAGATTCCGCCCTTCGTGAACTTACGGTCCAGGACAGTGCGGCCGATGCCGTAGAGCACGGCGACAACGCCGGCAAGCAGCATGGCGGCGCACCACCACATATCAACATAGTTGTGGAAATATTTGAACGCCACAGCCTTGACCGTGCCGTCCCCGGCCGTTTCATAGCCGTCGGCCGTCAGCAGCAGCGCCATGAACGCCAGGAAGAACACCACGAACAGCGCGCCCGACACCGTCACATGGCGGCGCAGCTTGGCTGTCATCTCCGCGTCGTCGACACTGTTCAGCAGATAGAGCGCGCCGAGCGTGCGAGCCAGCAGGAAGACGGCCACGCCCAGGCAGAGATTGCGCAGGTTGAAGATGGCCTCGAGGCCGTGCGTGGGCGCCCACGTCGAGATGACGGGCGCGGCGGCGTCGAGCAGGTTGGCGCGGTTGACGTCGAATTCGGCGCCGAAGAAGAACATGGCCACGGCCACGCCAAGGAGCACGCAGCCCATCAGGCCGTTGATGAACAGGAAGACGTCGTAGGTGCGCGTGCCCAACAGGTTGCCCGGCTTGCTGCGGTATTCATAGCTGACAGCCTGCAGGATGAAGCTGAACAGGATGAGCATCCACAGCCAGTAGGCGCCGCCGAACGACGTGGAATAGAACAGAGGGAAGGAGGCGAAGAAGGCGCCGCCGAAGGTCACCAGCGTGGTGAAGCCCAGCTCCCAGCGGCGGCCCAGCGCGTTGACAATCATGGAGCGGTGAACCTCGCTGCGCGTGCACATCAGCAGCGTCTGGCCGCCCTGCACGAACAGCAGGAACACTAACAGCGCACCCAGCACTGCAATCAGCAACCACCAGTAATTCTGAAGACATTCAAGTGTTGTCATAATCTTTTTCCGTTTTTAAAATTGAGGGGGTGGTACTTCGTGTTTATTTGTCAGTGTCGTGGTCATAGTCGGCCAACGCGCCGCGCTGAATCTGCTTGGCCATGATGCCTAATTCGGCAACGAGGAAGACGGTGAAGACCACCACGAAAATCCAGAACGTGAGCATCACTGAGCCCGAGCCTATCTCCGAGACGGCGGCCTTGTTGGGCATGAGATTCTGAATAATCCAGGGCTGACGGCCCACCTCGGCGGTGACCCATCCGGCCTCCGAGCACAGCCATACGAGCGGCACGGAAACATAGGCCACAACGCGCCAGAGCTTCGTATCGAGCCACGCGTCCTTGCGGTAGACGCAGAACAGCACGAACAGGAAGAACACCAGGAAGTAGCCGCCCAGCGCAACCATGATGTGGAACGAATAGAACGTCATGGCCACCGGCGGAATAGCCTCCTCGGGGCTGTCCAGGTAGCCATATCCGAAGTATTCGAAGTTCTCCTTCAGCGCATTTGCATGAGCCGTCATAGCGGCCGAGTCGCCGGCGGCGGCAGCTTGGTCGTAGGCGCGCAGGTCGGCCTGAGCCTGACGGCCGCGCTCGATGCGCTCGGCGTAGGAGACAGTGCTGACAGTGTCGCCCGCCTCGTTGACGGTGACGCCGTCCAGGATGTCCGTGATGCCCGGCACGAACGAGTCGGGCTTCATATTGGCCAGAATGGACAGGCCTTTCGGAATGGCAATCTTGCAGATGACGCCCTCCTCGTCGTTATACGGCGTCTTCTTCGGATTCACGATGCCCACGGCGATGAGCTCAGTGCCCTGCTGACCGCGGTAGAGACCCTCCATCGCAGCAAGCTTCATGGGCTGAGTCTGCGCCACGTCGACAGCCGACGAGTGGCCGAACGCCAGCGTCAGCACAATGCCGGCCAGGCCTACCCAGCCGCCGACCTTCATCGACTGAAGCGCCATCTCGCGGTTCTTTTTCTTGTGCATGATGTAGGCGCTCACGCCCACAACGAACACGCCCGCCAGACACCAGCCGCTCAGCACGGCGTGGAAAAACTTGTTCACGGCAACCTGGCGCCGATGGCCGTCAGCCACGTTGCCGTCAGATGGAAACGCGGGCTCACCTTCTTCCAGCCGAAGAACATCACCGCGATGAACGTGGCCTCCATGAAGAACGCTAACAGACCCTCTATGGCCAGCGGCGCGCCGAAGATGTCGCCCACAAACCAGCTGTAATTGCTCCAGTTCGTGCCGAACTCGAACTCCAGAATGATGCCCGTGGCCACGCCAATGGCAAAGTTGATGCCGAACAGACGCATCCAGAATTTCGTAATCTGCTTCCACCGCTCCGTGCGGCGGCGATAATAAATGCTCTCCATAACCGCCACAATCACGCCGAGACCCAGCGTGAGCGGCACAAAGAGCCAGTGGTAGATGGCCGTCAGCGCAAATTGCCAGCGCGACCAGTCAACAGTGGTCATTAGTTCATCCATGGTCTTATATGTTTTTTATGGTTAATTGATTCAGAGTTAGCGGATTGGCCGTCAGGGAGCGGGGCGCGTCAGACTCTCGCGCACCGCCTGAGCGCGGTCGGCGTCCGAGTCATAGTCGCGCTGAAGAATATCGGGGAAGAACAGCACCTTGATGATACAGAACAGGATAACGACCTTCAGAATAATCAGCGCCCAGAGCTGCCTCCCGACCGTCATATTCCGGAACCCGTCACGATACAGGTCCCACACGCGGCGCCACAGCCCCGCCCTACTGCTCTTCTCCTTCTTCTTCTCATTCATACCCCCAAAATTAATAAATTTTCCCAATTCTCCCAAAAAATTTTCCACCTCCCCGGCCACCGACACAAAAAAAGCCCTCACTCTTGCACATTGACAAATAAGTTATTACCTTTGCAGAATAAAACCGACTATATCATATCCCTAATGAAAAAATTATTCCTAATCTTAATACTAACAGTCGTTGTGGCGGTTAGCGCCGCGGCTCAGGAAGTCTCTGTAAAGAACTTTAACATGGATCCTATGGACCTGACCGCACAGAAGCACTTTCGCAAAGATCTCCACGGTGAAAAATGTGCAGTCTTGAAAGTGCATGTCATCGCTGATGGCGTCACTTTCCAGGGCAACCTCATCGGCGAACCAGTCGAAAAGCCAGGCGAATATTGGGTCTACCTCACCGAAGGCACCAAGCAGGTACAGATTCTCTCCCGCTCATTCCTGCCATATATGCACTACTTTGACGAGCCTCTTCAGGGAGGCGCCACTTACATATTAACCCTCCAGGCTCCGCAATCCTTTGGTACTACGCCGAAGAAACCAGCCGAGAACTATTTCGTACTCCGTGTGACACCCGCCAACGCCAATGTCTTTATTGATAGCAACCCGCAGGCTGTCGAAGACGGCGCCGTCACCATCCCCCTTGCCGACGGCACGCACTCATATCGCGTTGAAGCTGTGGGATTTGCCACGCAGCAAGGCACCGTCATCATGGCCGGCAAGCGCGAATCGCGCACAGTCACTCTCCGCTCCACCAAGCCCACCCTCACCGTCACCGCCGCCACCCCCGCCACTGAAATCTTCATCAATGACTCACGTAAGGGCGCCGGCCGCTGGAGCGGCGAACTCCTCCCCGGCACATACATGGTTGAGGGACGTCTTACTTCCCACCGCACTCACACCCAGAAAGTCACCCTCACCGAGGGCAATAACCAAACCCTCGCCATACCCGCCCTGACTGCCATCACCGGCTCTCTAAACGTCAACTACAAACCCATCGACGCTACCATTACCATAGACGGCCGAGCCGCCGGTGTCACCCCCAACATCATTACCGACCTCCTCGTCGGCACCCACTCCGTCACCATCTCCAAAGATGGCTATACCCCCGCTACCCTCTCCGCCAACGTCTCCGAATCTTCTCCTACCACTCTCTCCGGAACTCTCTCTCCCCAAGCTGTGTTCACCGACCCGGAAATTACTTCATATTCATCTGTCGATGATCCCTATGCCGACGATATTGCCATCACAGAGGAATACGAATGCTTTGAGAAGTCCGGAAAATATGGTTATAAACGCAACGGCAAAGTTGTCATTCCTGCAAAATTTGATTTTGCTCATTCTTACTTTTCTGAAGGCTTAGCTGCGGCAGGGCTTGATGGAAAATATGGCTATATTGATAAGAATGGCAAGATGGTTATACACACTGGTGGCTATGCTGGAGGACCATTTAGTGAAGGCCTCGCCGCTGTTACAATTGATGGAAAAGAAGGATACATAAACAAAACGGGCACTCTTGTTATCCCCGCCAATTATGATAATGCATCTTTCTTTAGCGAAGGTCTTGCTGCTGTACAAATCAATGATAAATATGGATATATTAATAAGGCTGGCACACTCGTCATCCCCGCAAAATATGAAGAAGCCTCATACTTCAGCAGCGAAGGCTCGGCCAAGGTGAAACTCTACGGCCGCGAATTTTATATCGACCGCAACGGCAAGGAAGTGAAGTAACCGACAAGGCAAACAAGCGCACGGGAGAGTATAAGATTGTAGACTCTCCCATGCGCTTGTATGTATCAAGGATCTTGGCGCCGCAGTCTATCTCCTCCGCCCTTATCTGTTTTCTCCTTCTACTCATTCATTCCCCCAAAATTAAAGAATTTTTCCTTGCCCTCCAAAAAAATTTTTCATCACGTAATACCGCCGGTTCATCAAAAATCTCCGCCGGTTCACACTTTATAGCTCTGCCTCTCTTGCTTGGCCCAAAATATCTGATTATCTTTGTGCAGCACTCCTTATTGCCCTCAATGTTGTAGCCATGACAGCCGCTACATACTCATCCCCACGTCCCGCCGACCCCTACGCCGCCGACATCGCCCTCACCGGCGAGTATAAACCCTTCTCAGACAACTCAACCCTCAAATCCGGCTACAAGCACAACGACAGCATTGTCATCCCCGCTAAATATGATTTCACCCTTGATTTCAGCGAGGGCCTGGCCGCAGTGATAACGGGCGGCAAATACGGCTTTATTGACAAGTGCGGCAACATGGTTATCCCCGCTAAATATGATATTGCCAATTATTTCAGCGAGGGGCTGGCCGCGGTGCTTACAGGTGACAAATGGGGCTTTATTGACAAGAGCGGCAACATGGTTATCCCTGTCATATATGACTTTGCCTGGCATTTCAGCGAGGGCCTGGCCCAGGTGGTAACGGGCGGCAAACGCGGCTTTATTGACAAGTGCGGCAACATGGTCATCCCCGCTAAATATGATTATGCCATGCATTTCTGCAATGGCAAAACCCTGGTGGTACTCAATGGCCGCTACTTCTACATTGATCGCAACGGAAATGAGTTGACGCGTTGATGAGTTGACGAGTGTATGTGATGGCCGCTGAGCATCCGGCTGGTGTTTTAGACGCCACCACCCCAATGGACGCCGAGTGCTTGCCGGATGGAACGGGCTTGCATATTGAGAATTAAGTTGCTAAATTTGCAGAAAATATTGATAATCCTTATGAAAAAGATAATACTAATTCTCTTTGTCGTGCTGTGCGGCGCCGTGGGCGCTGTGGCACAGGATGCCGTGGTGCGCAGCTTCGAGGTGGCGCCGATGGATGTGTCGGCGCAGCAGTATGCGCGCACGGACCGCAACGGTCAGAAATGCGCGCTTGTGAAGGTGGTGGTGGTGGCGTCCGGCGTCTCCTTCCAGGGCAACGTCATGGGCGACGCCTTCATGTACAACTTCCCGGAGCCGCTGCAGGGCGGCGTCACCTATGTCCTCACCATCGATGCGCCGCAGCCCGCCCCCCCCGTGCCGCAGAAGAAGAAGCAGAACTTCCTGGCGCTGAAGGTGTCGCCGCCCACCGCGCACGTTATTGTGGACGGCACCGAACTGCCCCTCAAGAACGGCGCCGCCAGCAAACTCCTCACCGCCGGCACCCACTCCTTATCCGTCACAGCCCCGGGCTATGCCTCTGTGGAAGAGACCGTTACCATCGGCAGCGAGAAGGTGACGCGCAACATAGCGC
>SFOH01000056.1 GCA_004552485.1 Bacteroidales bacterium
CCCGGCGGCATGGACAATGCCGACTATGCCAACCCCAAAGTGATCAAAGCCGAAGGCAACCTCGACATCTATTCCGGCATCCTCATCATCTCCTCCACCCAGGACGGCGGCGAGGGTCTCGAGAGCAAGGCCACTATGACCATTCACGGCGGCACAATCAACATCAGCACCGTGGACGACGGCATCAACGCCAAAGCCCACCTGCAGATTGACGGCGGAGACATCCAGATCGTGGCTTCCGGCAACGACGCCATCGACTCAAACGGCACCATGACCATCACCGGCGGAAACGTATTCGCCTGCGGCACACGTCAGCCCGAGGAAAGCTTCGACTGCGACCAGAACACGTTCATCATCACCGGCGGCACCCTCCTTGGCATCAGCGGCGGCGGCAACTCAACGCCCTCGTCCTCGTCCCAGAAGTACGCATCGCCCTCGTGCTCAATCTCCACCGGCACACGCATCACCATCACCGACGCCTCCGGCAACGTGATCATGTCCGCCCCCAACCTCAGCAACGTATCCTCGCCCAAACTATTTGTGTCCTCGCCGAAAATGACGGCCGGCACATACAAAGTGATGAGCGGCGGCACCATCTCCGGCGGCGTGGCCAGCAACGACATGACCGTGGGAGGCACCCTCTCCGGCGGCTCGCAGAACACCACGTTCACCGCCCGCTGATTCCTCCGAATAGTTCCCAACACCCATCATCATAAGCAATAGGATTAAATGCTACAGAAGCGGCTATAAAGATAGCCCGACCCCAAATTTTCAATCGACTTCTTAACCTTGAAAGTTTATGTTCCGCAAGCAGTGCAGGCGTCGTGAGACGCCGACTGTCTGCGGAACATAATCTTCTTTTCGCCGCCCGGCGTCCCGGCCCGCACAAACAGTTTTCGCGTGGTTTTTCGTGGTTCGTATCGAAATACCACGTTGTGTTTTCAGGGCAATCGTGGTGTTTCACGGCTTACGTTGAACATCATGGACCTCTGGCACAACCGCAAGTACCAGCGTTTCAACATCTGGCTCGGTGTGGGCGCCGGCTTTATGCACGCCAACTGGAAAGGCTCTGAGATATGGGCCATGAACGAGCACGCCATCGCCCAAAGCGAATCGTGGTTCAATGTCTACGACCATTCATACGTCATTTCACGAAACAATCACAACATCGCCAACACGCTCTATCTGCCGGCAACCTTAAGCATCGAATGGGATTTGAGCCCCAGCTTTACGGTCGGTCTCCGCGGTCAGTTCAAATACATGCCGCTGAACCACAACGCCGCCCCTTACGGAATGTGGAGCGCCGGCGCGACCATCGCCTATAACTTCAACGGCCGCAAAATACCCAAAACGCGCGTCGTCGAGGTTATCAAAGAAGTTCCCGTTGAAGTTATCAAGACCCAGATTAATGAAGTTGTCAAGGAAGTGCCCGTTGAAAAAACGGATTTCCTCTCAACCGAGACTGCCATCTTCTTCAAAATCAACGAATGGGAAATCTCCGATGAGAGCATGGTTCGCCTGTCGCTCGTAGCGAAGGCCATGAAGGCCAACCCCGATATGAAATTCGTTATCGAGGGTTATGCCGACAGCGCCACGGGCACACCCCAGCGCAATATGACGCTCTCCGAACGTCGTGCCGAGGCTGTTTACAACGCCCTTGTCGGCTACGGAGTAAATCCCGACCAGCTTAGGATGAATGCTAACGGCGGCCGGGAGAATATGTTCGGCCAGAACAAGCTCAACCGCGTTTCAATCATCCAGGTTGTGCAGTAACCGTCAAATTCTTATAGATGCGTAATCGCATATTAAATGCCGGAACAGCATACTAATAAACGCGAGACAAATATAAGTTTTTCATCTTTGTAACAAGAAGACTATCAGCCGCTTAGCGTAAAGCCAGGCGGCTGATTCTCTTGCCACCCCCCCGAAATCCCCCGATTCCACATCGCCGGATTGTCGGGCTGTCGGGAATTTACGAAATCCGTTCGGGGCGCACACGAACGGAAATGACACAAATATTTTCCGGGGCGGGGAAAAGATTCTTCGCGAGCCACTCGTTAATTACGGATTTTTTCTGTAACTTTGCGGCAGTCAACCACAAAAATCTTTCCATGATGAAAAAAATCGCTCTGATATGCGCGGCCGCCATGCTACCCATGGCCGCCATGGCCTCGGGTCAGTGGACTCTGAAGGGCAATGTCTTTACCGTCGACACGCTCTTCCACCAGGAGATAGGCCCCGGCACAACCCAGACTTCTCTGTCGCTGAAAGGTCCGACTGTGCAGCGCGTCTTCTACGCCACGGTCGACCTCACCAACCCCAACGTGGACATACGCGCCGTCAAAGCCGGCAACAAATATGTGTCGTGCATGACCCCCCAGGCGCAGGCAGCACAAATGGACCGCCCCGGCGCCCGCTATTTCGCCGGCGTCAACGCCGACTTCTTCTCAGGAAGCGCCCCCATCGGCTCCACCGTTGTCGACGGCGACGTCTTCAACACCGCCAACAACACGTGGGTCAACTTCTTCATGGACGCCGCCAAGACGCCGTCCATCCAGGCCCTTGGCTATCAGGGCAGAGTCACCTTCCCCGACGGCCGCTCGCACACGCTCAACGGCATCAACGGCAACCGCGGCGAGAACGGCCTCAACATCTACGACATCCACATGAACGGCTCCAACTCCGGCACAAACCAGTACGGCTGGGAGGTCACCATCGAACCCATCGAGGGCAAACTCGCCTTCTCCGGCACCATGAAGGCACGCGTCACCTGCGAGCCCCTCTCGGCCGGCAAGATGCCCATCCCCGCCGGCGGATACGTGCTCTCCGGCCACCTCGACTCCAATGCCGCCAACGCCGACAGCTATGCCGGCGCAATGATTAAGAACCTCCACATCGGCGACGAAATCACAGTGGCGATGTATCCCTCGCTCAACGGCCTGGACATCCGACAGATGGTGTCCGGAACACCCATCGTCCTCAAGGACGGCGTCGTCACCGAATCAGAGAACCAGGACCTCACCACCGCCCGCCATCCCCGCACACTCGTCGGCTACAGCGCTGACCGCAAGAAAGTTGTACTCATGGTCATCGACGGCCGCTCGACCATCTCGCAGGGCATGACCGGCAAAGAGATGGGCGACCTCATGCTCCAGGTCGGCTGCTCCGATGCCCTCAACCTCGACGGCGGCGGCTCGTCGGCTCTCTACACCACCGCTTTCGGATACCGCAACAACCCCAGCGACGGCAAACCCCGCGCCTGCACCAACTCACTCTGGGTTGTCTACACCGGCCCCGATGAAGACGGCGTTGCTCGCATGGCCTTCACCGACCCCATCGTCCGGCTCCCCAAGTACGGCCGATACACACCCGTCCTCTACGCATACAACTCCTCGGGCCTGTTGCTCACCACCAACTACAAAGACTACACCCTCAGCTGCCCGCCTGAACTCGGCACCATCTCCGATGACGGACACACCCTCTTCGTCACCGGCACCGGCACACATAACCTCACCGCCACCTCCGGCAACGCCACCGTCACCGTCCCCGTCGTCATCGGCACAGGCGAGCCCCGCTTCCGCCTCTCACAGGTCATCGTGGACACATACCGCACCTACGAGACAGAAGTCACCGCCAAAGTGGGCGAACTGGAGATGCCCCTTGACAACCAGGCACTCATCTGGTCAACCGACGACGCCTCCGTCGCCACCGTCGACAACCACGGCGTTGTCACCGGCATCGCCGACGGCACCACCGTCATCAAAGGCGCCATCGAAGACCTCAACGGCACCCTCACCGTAAACGTCCAGAAACCCCTGAGCCGCAACATCGCCATCGACGCCACCGACGCCACCGTCACCGGCACCAACACCAAAAACATCACCTTCACCGTGGGCGAGGACAAACACTCCATCGCCACCGACTTCACCATCTCCACACCGCGCGCTCCCAAACTCGCCGTCAACCTCAAAAAAGTCATGTACTCGCTGCCTGACTCCGTGGCCATCGACTTCAACCCCGGCGACCTCACCGTCGCCTCCGTCACCTTTGCCCTCGCCGCCAAAGGCCAGCGCGCCGTCAACGTCACCGTCAGCGGCCCCTTCACCCCCAATGCCCTCAACCGCGCAATGGCGCCCGTCTCCGACTTCCTCGACGTCAACGATTTTGCCAACTACCCCGTCACCCTCAACTCCGTGACCTTCAACCTCACCGGCAAAGCCGGCCAGGTGTGCCACATCGACATCACTGACGTCCACGGCGTCCACACCGCCATCGACCCGGGCCAGGGCGGCGTCAACGACATCACACCCGACCCCGCCGCCGATGAGCTGACCCCCGCCTACGACCTCCAGGGCCGCCCCGTGGCTCCCGAGACAGCACCCCGAGGCACCCTCCTCATCCGCCGCGGCTCAAAAACCCTCAACTAATCCCCCTCCCTGACTCTCCCCCCCCCAAGCATAAAAACCACACAGCGGGACGGCTCGATGGAGCCGTCCCGCTGTGTCCTTCTAAGCATAGGCTTGTTGTGGTGCGGCGCACGCGCCGCAAAAGAGGGTCATTTACCGATGCAGAAGCGGGAGAAGATGGCGGAGAGGACGGTGGCGGCGGTGAGGGGGTCGTCGGTGGCGGTGGTGAGCAGGGAGGAGAGGTGGGCGATTGTGTCGCGGAGGTCGAGGGCCACGAGGTCGGCGGAGAGGCCGGCTCTGAGCGCGCTTATGACGGCGGCCGAGGAGGCTGCGGCATCGGCAAGGGCTTGGGCCTGGCGCGCGTTGGTGATGATGAGGTCGGCGGCGACGTTGCCGGTGAGGGCGTCCAGGGCCGTTGTCACCGCTTTTTCGAGGTCTGAAAGGCCGGCGCCGGTGAGGGCGCTCACAGGGATGATGCTCACGTTTTCGCCGTATTTTTCGCGGATTTTTTTGATTACCGGCGCAGAGTCGGTAAGGTCCGTTTTGTTCACCACAAAGATGGTGCTTTCAAGAGATGACACGGGCTCGTGGGAGGCGGGGGGCAGGCCAGGGGAAGTCGTGGGCTCGTGGTCGGCGGAGGGGACGAGGTCAGCCGGGAGGGGGCGGGAGTCGTCGGCGGCGAAGACAATGAGGCGGAGGGCGGCGCGGGTGAGGGCGGCGCGGGTGCGCTCCTGGCCGATGAGTTCGACGGTGTCGGTGGTGGCGCGCAGGCCGGCGGTGTCGATGATGCGGACGAGGTGGTCGCCGAGGGTGAGGGTGTCTTCGACGGTGTCGCGGGTGGTGCCGTGCACCTCGGAGACGATGGCGCGGTCGTCGCCGACGAGGGCGTTGAGCAGCGAGGATTTGCCGGCATTAGTAGGTCCGGCGATGGCCACGGGGATGCCGTCGCGGATGGCCTGGCCGCGCGAATAGGTGCCGTGGAGGCGGGTGACTTCGCGGTTTATTTCTTCGGCGAGGGTGATGAGGCGTGTGCGGTCGGCGAATTCCACGTCTTCTTCGGAGAAGTCGAGTTCGAGTTCGAGGAGAGCCGATAGGTCTACGAGCTGTTCGCGCAGCTGCAGGAGGCGTCGCGTGATGCCGCCGCGCAGCTGGTTGACGGCCACGTGATGGGCGGCGCGGGAGCGTGCGGCGATGAGGTCGGCGATGGCTTCAGCCTGACTGAGGTCGATGTTTCCGGCAGTGAATGCGCGGCGGGTGAATTCGCCGGGTTCAGCAAGTCGTGCGCCGGCCTTGCACAGCAGCTCAATCAGGCGATGCTGAACATATGGCGAGCCATGGACGGAGAGCTCGACGACGTCCTCGCCGGTGTAGGAATGCGGGCCGCGGAAGACTGTGGCCACGGCCTGGTCGAGGACGGTGGCGTCAGTGTCGCGGACGGTGCCGAGGTGGGCGGTGTGCGAGGGCACGTCGGCGAGGCGTTTGCCGCGCCACAGGCTGTCGCAGACGGCGAGAGCGCGGGGGCCGGAGACGCGCACAACGGCGATTCCGGCGCTGCCGGGGGCGGTGGCCACGGCGCAGATGGTGTCAGCGGCGGCGTTCATTTGCGGTGGCTCCGCTGCCAGCGGGCGTAATTGTTCTGCGACTCAAGTTTGTTCTCCAGCTCGTCGGGGAGGGCGGCGAAGAAGTCCATGCCGGTGATGGCCTCCACGTCATCGACGGAGCAGGCCGCGTCTTTGACAGCCTCGGGCAGGTCGGTGTTGCTGAACACGAAGGCCACCATCTGCTGCTTCGCGGGCGAATAAATCACTTTGAAGAAGCGGTTGGGAACGGCCACGCGGCCGGCGCCGATTGAGTGCGTGATGCGGTCGGTGAGCACCGGACCGGCAATGATAATCAGCTGACCGTCAATCGTTGCCCAGCGGCGTGTGTTCTTCTCCAGGTCGTTCCACTTGCCGGAGTTGAGGCGCTTTGTCTGCGGACACATGTTCGAGAGATAGAAGCAGTCGTCCATGGCGCGGGCGCTCCATTTCATGTCGCCGGCGGGCGCCATGTGGCCGCGGTCGAAGCCCGAGCGGCGATAGTCGTCGAGTTCGGCGCAGCCGCGCACACGCGGGTCCGGGGCAAATTTGTTGCCGCGCGGGAGGGTGCCTGCGGCTTTCTCGGCGGTGAGCTCCCAGGCAACGTAATTAGGCACGTGTTTGTCGCGGTTGAAATTGACTGTGAAGCCCGTGTACTCCACCGTCTGCTGCGGCACGCTACGCGGCACGTCGACGGCCAGGAGCGACTTGGTGCCGACGGCTGCCGACGCCGCGGGAGCTGCCTCCGGAGCGGCCGTCGCCTGATAGATTGCCAAGCCGGCAACCACGACTATGGCGGCCAGGATGGCTATGAAGCGCCCGGCGTGCGAGCGGCGGCGCGGGCGTGATGTTCTGCGTGAAGATGAGCGTGTTCTTCGTGTGGCCATAAGTGACTGAAGTTTAGGTGAGAGGATTGTAATAGGAATAGTGTACATCCCACAGAAACAGCGCATTAGCGGGCATCGACGTGCCGGCGGCGCAGCGGTCGCGGGCGTCGATTATGTCGTGGACGCCGTCGGGGGTGATTCGGCCGGTGCCGACCATAACGAGCGTGCCGACCACGGCGCGCACCATGTTGCGCAGGAAACGGTCGGCCGAAATCTCGAAATACCACCGCGTGGGCTCGCCGGGAATCTGATGCCAGCGGGCGTGTGTGACGGTGCAGATGTTCGTGCGGGCATCGGAATGTAGCTTCGCGAACGAGGTGAAATCGCGCGTTCCGAGGATGTGCCGCGCGGCCTCGTTCATTGCTGAGAAGTCCAGTTTTGGCGGTGTCTGCCACGAGAGGGGGTAAACGAACGGATTTTGGGCCGTATGGCAAAAATAGCGGTAAGTTCGCGCCACGGCATCGAAGCGCGCATGGGCATCGTCGGCCACCTCCATCATCGAGTTCACCACGATGTCGGGGCGCACGATGGCGTTGAGCGAGCGGATGAGTCGGGGTGTGTCCGCGGGGGCTATGTCCAGGTCGACATGCGCCACCATGCGGCGCGCGTTGACGCCGGCGTCGGTGCGACCGGCGCCGGTCACGGCCACCTCGCGGCGCATCAGCGTGGTGAGCGCCGCCTCCAGCGTGCCCTGGACGCTGACGTCGCCGGGCTGCACCTGCCACCCGTGGTAGGGCGCGCCGCGAAAACTTATGTCCATGAAATACCGCATACGTCTCCGTTCCGAAAGCCGCGTTTAGTCTTTCTCCAGATAGGTGTAGCCGTACAGGCCCGAGCCGTAGGTCGACAGGAACGAGCGGCCTTCCTCCGGCGTGATTTTGCCCGCCTTCATGGACGCCGTCACCCATGCCTCGACGTTGCGCACGAGCTTCTTCGGATTGTACTGAACATAGTCCAGCACTTCCGCAACCGTCTCGCCGTCAATCATTTGGTCGATGGTATACGCGTCCTTGGTGACGTGGATGTGCACCTCGTTGGTGTCGCCGAAGAGATTGTGCATATCGCCGAGAATTTCCTGGTAGGCGCCCACCAGGAACACACCTATGTAATATGTCTCGCCATTGTGGACATTGTGGACGGGCAGGGCGCCGTTGACATCGTGATGCGAGATAAAGTTGGCGATTTTGCCGTCCGAGTCGCAGGTGATGTCCTGGATTGTGCAGGTGTGCGTGGGACGCTCGTCAAGGCGCGCGATGGGCATCACGGGGAAAATCTGGTCGATGGCCCATGAGTCGGGCAGGCTCTGGAACAGCGAGAAGTTGCAGAAATACTTGTCGGGGAGCATGCGCGGGATGTTGCGGAGCTCCTCGGGGGGATGCTTCATGGACTTGGAGAGGGAACCCACCTCGCGTGCCACGCTCCAGAACAGTTTCTCAATCTGGGCGCGCGTTGTCAGGTCGAGCAGACCCAGCGAGAACAAGTCGAGGGCCTCCTCGCGAATCTGCAGGGCGTCGTGCCAGTCCTCGAACATGCGCTGCTGCGTGATTTTGTCCCAGATGTCGTACATCTCGCGCGAGAGCTCGTGGGCATCCTCGGGCAGAGTGTCGCTCTCGCGCCACACGGGCAAGCCCGTCGTCTCCAGCACCTCGAAGACGAGGATGGAGTGGTGGGCCGTCAGCGAGCGGCCGCTCTCGTTGATGATGTTGGGCTGGGGCAGGTCGTTCTTGACGCACACGTCCACGATGGCCGAGACAGCGTCGTTGGCATACTCCTGAATCGAGTAGTTCATCGAGCTCTCCGAGGCCGACGAGCGCGTGCCGTCATAGTCGACACCCAGGCCGCCGCCGATGTCGATGAACTCCAGCGAGAAGCCCTGTTTGCAGAGCTGCACGAAGAACTGCGTGGCCTCGCGCAAGGCGTTTTTGATGTAGCGGATCTTCGTAATCTGACTGCCGATGTGGAAGTGAGTCAGCTTGAGACAGTCCTTGAGGTCGCGTTTCTCCAGTATGTCCAGCGCCTCGAGCAGCTCGGAGGAGTTGAGGCCGAACTTGCTCTGGTCGCCACCGCTCTCGGCCCATTTGCCGCTGCCGTTGGCCGACAACTTGATGCGGATGCCGATGTTGGGGCGAATCTTCAGACGCTTGGAGATGTCGGCAATCAGCCGCAGCTCGTTGAGCTTCTCTACAACCAAGTAGATGCGGCGGCCCATCTTCTGGGCCAGCAGCGCCAGCTCGATATAGTTCTCGTCCTTGTAGCCGTTGCAGATGATCAGACTGTTCTCGCCGATCGACGTGGCCAGCACGGCGTGGAGCTCGGGCTTGCTGCCCGCCTCGAGGCCGATGTTGAACTGCTTGCCGTGGCTGACGATTTCCTCCACGACCTGCCGCATCTGGTTCACCTTGATGGGGTAAATCATATAGTTGCGGGCAGTGTAGTTGTAGCGCTCGGCGGCCTGCTGGAAGCAGGCGGTGATTTTCTCGATACGCGTGTCCAGGATGTCGGGGAAGCGCAGCAGGATGGGCGACGTCATGTCGCGGATCTGCAGTTCGTCCATCACATCCTTCAGGTCGACGGAGGCATAGCCCGGGCGGGGAGTCACAGCAACGTGTCCTTTCTCATTGATAGAGAAATAGTTACGTCCCCATCCGGAGATATTGTACAGTTCGGCGCTGTCTTCTACGCGCCATTTTCTCATTGGCATTGGCAGGTGGTTCTTAGGTCAGGATAAATTATTTTATGCAAAAGTACAAAAAATCCTTCAAAAAACCGTACTTTTGCGTAACGCTTGCGCACATCCGCGCCGGCTCCCGCAAATTAGCCCCTCAATCCCCCTCCGAAAACATGGCACGGACATTCATACTCCGCCGCATCATGGCCCAGGCCCTCGCCGCCATCGTGGCCCTCGCCGCGGGCGCCCGCGGCGTCACGCGCGTGAACAGCATTGGCTATCTCCCCGACGACATCAAAGCCGCCGTCTATCTCGGCCCCAAACACGCCTCCCCCGCCGACATCACCCTCACCGACAAGACCGGCAACGCCTTCCGCCCCGACTCCGTCACGGCCGAGGTGTCCTGGCAGCCCGGCGAGGAGGCCTCGCGCATCTACTTCTCGTCCGTCACCACCCCCGGTGAGTACAGCCTGACTGTTGCCGACGCCGAGCCCGTCGCCGTCTACATCGGCAGCGACGCCTATGCCCGCGGCCTCCACGAGCTGCCCCTGCAATACCTGCGCCAGCAGCGCTGCGGCTACAACCCCGTCCATGACGCGCTCTGCCATCAGAACGACGGCCACATGGTGCTCGCCGGCGACCTCGACGGTTGGCACTTCGACGTGCGCGGCGGATGGCACGACGCCTCCGACTACCTGCAGTACCTCACCACCTCCGCCAACACCGTCTACCAGCTCCTCTTCGCCTACCGTCAGAACCCCGCCGTCTGGGGCGACAGCCACGATGCCGCCGGACGCTCCGGCTCAAACGGCGTCCCCGACATCCTCGACGAGGCGCGCTGGGGCCTGGAGTGGATGCTGCGCATGAATCCCCGCGACGGCCTCTACCTCAACCAAATCGCCGACGACCGCGACCACCGCTATGTCGGCGCCCCGCAGAACGACTCCACCGACTACGGCTGGGGTCCCGGCGGCGCACGACCCGTCTACCCCTGCTCCTCCGCCCCTTACGGTCTGAAAAACAACAAGAACCGCAGCACCGGCCAGGCCTCCTCCGTGGCCAAATTCGCCTCATCCTTCGGCCTCGGCGCCGAGATTTTCCGCGCCCTCGACCCCGCCTTCGCCGACACCCTCGAGGCACGCTCCCACAAGGCCTACCTCCACGCTGAAGCCCACCCCGGCGCCTGCCAGACCGCCCCCTGCAACTCGCCGTATTTCTATGAAGAAGACAACTGGACCGACGACCTCGAGCTCGCCGCCATGGCACGCTTCCGCGCCACAGCCGACACCGCCCTCCTCGCCCGCGCCGCCGCCCTCGCACGCATGGAGCCTACAACACCGTGGTTGGGCGCCGACACCGCCCGCCACTACCAGTGGTACCCCTTCCTCAACCTCGGCCACTATGAGCTGGCACGCACCGACAGCCCGGGACACGCCGAGTTTGTCAGCCTCCTCCGCGACGGCGTCCGAAAAGTCGCCGAGCGCGGCGCACGCGACCCCTTCCGCATCGGAATCCCCTTCGTATGGTGCTCCAACAACTTTGCCGTCGCCTTCGTCACACAGGCCATGCTCTACCGCGACCTCACCGGCGACAGCACCTTCCGCGAGGCCGAAACCGCCATCCGCGACTGGCTCTTCGGCGTCAACCCCTGGGGACAGACCATGATCATCGGCGCCGCGCCCGCCTCGCCCAAAGACCCCCACTCCGCAATGACCGATATGGAGGTCAACGGCCGCCCCGGCCTCGAATACCTCGCCGGCGGACTCGTTGACGGCCCCGTCTACCGCACCATCTTCTCCGCCCTTCAGGGCGTTCACCTGCGCCACGACGACGCCTTCGCCGACCATCAGCAGGGCCGCGCCGTCTACCACGACGACTTCTCCGACTACTCCACCAACGAGCCCACCATGGACGGCACAGCCTCGCTCACATACCTGCTCGGGCGCCTCGCCGCGCAGCGCTGACGTCCCCCTCCGCGCCCATTTTCTCGCACCCGCAGAACTTTATTCCCCGCTGTGTTGTTATAACTGTACCCTGCTCAGAAGGCGCCCCTGGGTTAGATTTGGGGCCGCAGGGTTTAACTCGAACACAATATTTACATAAATAACATAACCACCATGAACGATTTTGATAAAATCATAGCCGAAAGTAAGCCCACACTGGTTGACTTCTTCGCCACCTGGTGCGGCCCCTGCAAGATGCAGGCTCCCATCCTCGAACAGGTCAAGAACCGCGTTGGCGACGCCGCCAACGTCATCAAAGTAGACATCGACCGCAACAACGCCCTCGCCGCAAAATACCGCGTGCAGAGCGTGCCCACCCTCATCCTCTTCAAGAACGGCGAGCCCGTATGGCGCAC
>SFOH01000057.1 GCA_004552485.1 Bacteroidales bacterium
AAAGGGGGGCTTGGAAATCAAAAAAACAAGCTCATCTGCATCTAAGCTGCGATTGAGTCACACTTTTATGCCCTATCCGATTTTTATCGGACAGCAATAGAAAAAAATCATCCTCAGCATATTGTTGGCCGTGGCGGGTGCCGTGAACGCCGCCGCCCTCCCCGCCGTCCCCGCCGACACCGTCGCCGACCCCTACGCCTCCGACATCCCCCTCACCGACAAGTACGAATGGTTTCAAGAAGACGCCTCCGAAAAATACGGCTATAAACACAACGGCCACGTTGTCATCCCCGCCAAATATGATGATGCCTCTTCTTTCAGAGAAGGCCTGGCTGCGGTGAAAATCAACAATAAATATGGCTTTATCGACAAGACGGGCACCGTGATCATCCCCCCAAATTATGATTATGCCGGGTATTTCGAAGAAGGCCTTGCCAAGGTGCAAATCAATGACAAATGGGGCTTTATCGACAAGACGGGCACCTTAGTCATACCCCAAAAATATGATTATACCGAAAATTTCCATGAAGGCCTGGCTGCGGTGTACATCGATGGTAAATATGGCTTTATTGACAATACCGGCGCGCTGGCCATACCCGCAATATATGATCTGTGCGGTTATTTCAGTGAAGGCTTCGCCATAGTGAATATCAATGAAAAATTGGGTTATATCGACACGATGGGCACCTTGGTCATCCCCCCGAAATATGATAATGCCGATAATTTCAGTGAAGGCCTGGCTGCGGTTAAAATCAACAATAAATGGGGCTATATTGACAAGACCGGCGCAATGGTCATACCCGCCAAATATGATACCGCCTGGGGGTTCCAAGATAGAAAAGCCCAGGTTGAAACCGACGGCCTATGGTTTGAAATTGACCGGGAGGGCAACACGGTGCATGACCGCCCCCTCACCAACGAATATAAGCCCTTTTTTAACTACTCCATCGCAAAATTTGGCTATGAACAAAACGACAGTGTGGTCATAGCCGCAAAATATGATGATACCGGGGATTTCAGCGAAGGCCTGGCCTACGTAAAAATCAACGACAAATATGGCTTTATTGATAAGACCGGCGCCGTGGTCATTCCCGCCAAATATGATGATGCGGGGTATTTCAACGAAGGGCGGGCCAAGGTGCAAATCAATGACAAATGGGGCTATATCAACAAGAAGGGCGTCTTAGTCATCCCGGCCAAATATATTCGTTGTTTCGATTTCAAAGACGGAAAAGCCTTTGTGGAAGCCAACGGTTTATTATTCTATATCGACCGCCACGGCAACAAGTTGCCGTGGTAGCGCCAACGGCCACACACTTTGCAGCCACCCCCTACCATGCCGCAGACGTTTGAGCCTGATGACGGCGAGGACGCCGTCTCCCCCACGTTTGATGCCGTTATAGACCAGAATACGTTGTCTTTGGGCGTCAGGGAAAGCCGCGCGTAGCCGGCGATTAGGGTAGCCAGGGTGTGCAGGCTGCGCATAGCGCTGCCAAACCCCTGGTAATGTGGATTTTACAAGAATGCACCGCGTAGCGCGTGCGTTAGAAATTTTTCTAACGAACGCGCTATTCGGTGCGCTCTATGGGCGGGCAGAGTGCAAAAATGCTCCGCAGGCGGATGGCTTGCGGAGCATTTTTACGGGGTAGGCGATTTAACGCCGGGCGGGAGGGTTACTCCTTGCGGTCGCGGCGGGGACGGCGCTCGCCGTCGTTGCGACGGGGACGGTCGCCGCCTTCGCGGCGCGGGCCACGCTCGCGGCGCTGAGGCTCTACCCAGCCTTCGGGCTTGGGAAGAAGGGCGCGCATGGACAGGCGGAACTTGCCGGTCTTTTTGTCGACTTCGAGGAGTTTGACCTCTACTTCGTCGCCCTCTTTGAGGCCGCTGGCGGCCATGTCGGGCAGGCGGTCCCACGAAATCTCGGAGATGTGGAGCAGGCCGTCGCGGTTGGGCATGAACTCGACGAATGCGCCGAAGTCCATGATGGAGCGGACGGTGCCTTTGTACACTTTGCCCTCTTCGGGGAGCTCGACGATGGCGTTGATCATCTCGAGAGCCTTGTCGATAGCGGCCTTGTTGGCAGCGGCAACTTCGATGTAGCCGCCTTCGTCGATTTCGTCGATGCTGACGGTGGCGCCGGAAGCCTCCTGGATGCCCTGGATCACTTTTCCGCCCGGGCCGATGACAGCGCCGATGAGCTCTTTGGGGATGAGCATGGTGACGATGCGAGGAACGTGGGGACGATAGTCCTCGCGGGCGGCGGGGATGGTCTTCTCGATGATGTCGAGGATGTGGTGGCGGCCTTCGCGGGCCTGGTTGAGGGCGCGCTCGAGGATCTCGTAGGAGAGGCCGTCGCACTTGATGTCCATCTGTGTGGCGGTGATGCCGTCGCGTGTGCCGGTGACTTTGAAGTCCATGTCGCCGAGGTGGTCCTCATCGCCGAGGATGTCGCTGAGGATGGCATACTTGGAGCAGTCGGCGTCGGAGATGAGGCCCATGGCGATGCCGCTGACGGGTTTCTTCATCTTCACACCGGCGTCGAGGAGGGCGAGTGTGCCGGCGCAGACGGTTGCCATTGACGACGAGCCGTTCGACTCGAGGATGTCGGAGACGACGCGGCAGGTGTAGGGGAAGTCATCGGGGAACATGCGCTTGAGGGCGCGGTGAGCCAGGTTGCCGTGGCCGATTTCGCGACGGCCCACGCCGCGCTGAGCCTTGGCCTCGCCGGTGGAGAAGGGAGGGAAGTTGTAGTGGAGGAGGAAGCGCTCGCGGCCCTGGTTGAGGACGTCGTCGAGGATTTTCTCGTCGAGTTTGGTGCCGAGGGTTACGGTTGCCAGCGCCTGTGTCTCGCCGCGGGTGAAGATGGCTGAGCCGTGAGGGCCGGGGAGGTAGTCGACTTCGCACCAGATGGGGCGGATTTCGTCGGTCTTGCGGCCGTCGAGGCGGATGCCCTCGTCAAGAACGCAGCGGCGCATGGCCTCTTTCTCGACGTCGTGATAGTAGCGCTTCACGAGCGGGGTCTTCTCCTCCTGCTCTTCTTCGGGCAGCGAGTCGATGTATTCCTGGCAGATGGCGTCGAACGAGTCCTGACGCCAGTGTTTGTCGGCACAGCCGGCTTTGGCGATGGCGTAGGCTTTGTCGTAGCACTTGGCCTTGACGTCGGCGCGGAGCTCTTCGTCGTTGACCTCGTGGCAGTACTCGCGCTTGGTCTCGGCGTTGGCGGCTTTGGCAAGCTCGAGCTGGGCCATGCACTGGTCCTTGATGGCGGCGTGGGCGGTCTTCAGGGCCTCGAGGAGCTCGGCCTCGGAGACTTCGTTCATCTCGCCCTCGACCATCATGATGTTGTCGTAGGTGGCGCCCACCATCAGCTCCATGTCGGCTTTCTCAAGCTGCTCGAAGGTGGGGTTGATGACGAATTTGCCGTCGATGCGTGCCACGCGCACCTCGCTGATGGGGCCGTGGAAGGGGATGTCGCTGACGGCGATGGCGGCCGATGCGGCCAGGCCGGCCAGCGCGTCCGGCATGTCGACGCCGTCGGAGGAGTATAAGGTTACGTTGACGAAGGTGTCAGCGTGGTAGTTGTCCGGGAAGAGGGGACGGAGAACGCGGTCGACCAGACGTGAAGTGAGGATTTCATAGTCGTTCGAGCGACCTTCGCGTTTCAGGAAACCGCCGGGGAAACGGCCGGCGGCGGAAAATTTCTCTTTGTACTCAACAGTCAGGGGCATGAAGTCGACGCCCTCGCCGGCCTCTTTGGCCGACACAACAGTTGCGAGGAGCATGGTGTTGCCCATTCGCAGCTCTACCGCTCCATCAGCCTGCTTGGCGAGTTTGCCGGTTTCCAGAGTGATCTCACGGCCGTCGGCAAGGGTGATGGTTTTTTTGATTGGATTCATAAAATATTTTGTTCTGTAATATAATGATTTTCCGAGGGGGGGGGTTATGTTATTCCGCTGCAGTCCGCGACATTTTCGCAACGAAAACGGGCGCATCCGGGCCGAAAGCGTTGCACTTTTCCGCCCATCGGCCTTTTTCGCCGGCAAAACGTCCGCACGGCTCTAAATCCGCGCCTGCAGTTAAACGCGCAAAGGTACAAAAAAATCGCGAAATTTCCGCGCTTACGACTGTTAATTTAACAAATTTTTTGCCATATTCCCCGCTGAAAACCACAATCTTACCCCTCGCGGCCCGCGCCGCGGCCGCCCCGCTTCGCGACTCGCGGGCAGCGGGGCGGCGGCACGGACGGCCGGCTCAGAGATCAGACTCAGAGGGCCAGCAGCTCGTCGAGCTTGGCACGCAGCGTGTCGGCGCTCTGCGAACCGGTCAGGCGCAGCGGCGTCTTCTCACCGTTCTTGAAGAAGAGCATGGTGGGCAGCGCCATCACGCGGTTGTCGGAGGCGAAGTCGGCGTTGTCGTCGCAGTTGTATTTGCCGATGACGACGCGGTCCTCGTATTCGCCGGCCAGCTCGTCGACGATGGGCGCCATAGCGCGGCAGGGGCCGCACCAGGTGGCCCAGAAGTCAACCATCACGGGTTTGCCCGTGGCGATAATCTCTTTGATGTTCTCGTCAGTAAATTCCATAATTATTCTGTTTTTATGTTTTGATTATTATGTTGATATTCAAATTATTACACCGTCGCGACGGAGTACGGGATTTCGAGGTCGCGCAGCGAGTCGAGCAGGTGGCGGTTGATAGGGATGCGCAGCGACGAGGTCAACGACACGGAGCGGGAGATAGCCGGGTCGTAGACGCGGAACGAGAGGAAGCCCACGCTGTCCTGCGGGGCGCCGTCGTCGGAGGCGTTGCGCATCTTGGGCTTCATCTGCTCCTTGAGGATGGAGAGCAGGGCGTCGTTCATGGCGTCGGGGGTGACGTCGAGGGTGATGCCTTTAATAAGGTGTCCCTTGACGTTGCTGAGCAGCTGAATGTTGACGGGTTTGAGCTCGATGTCCGAGTCACGGAAGCGGCGCTGGAAGCGGCAGGTGACCATCACGGGCGTCATGGGCACGCAGTACTGGCCCAGTTTGAAGACGTCGTCGCCGAAGAGTCGGAACTCGGTCGAGCCGGTCTCGTCCTCGATGCGCACGATGCCGAAGGTGCCACCGCGTTTGGTGGGACGGCGCTCGAACGAGGCGATCATGCCGCCGTAGGTCACCTCCATACCCTCCTGAGGCTCAATGTCTTTGAGGCCGGCGACGGTGGTCTTGCAGCCGTAGTGGAGCTCCATGTAATAGGGGTCGAGGGGATGGGCGCTGAGGTACATGCCCACGAGGTCGCGCTCCTTGGTGAGACGGTCGATGTCGGGCCACGACTGGGCGGGCTTGACGGGCGGGCGCGCCTGGGTGTTGAGCTCGGCGCCGAAGTCGTCGCCGAATAGCGAGCCCATGCTGTCGTTGGCATGGCGGTGGTAGCTGGCGCCGTAGTTGAGCAGCTGCTCGGAGAAGGTGACGCCGGCGTGGTTCTCGGCGAAGAAGTCCTCGCGCTTGATACCGTCGAAGCCGTCGAAGGCGCCGGCCATGGCCAGGTTGTCCATGGTGCGGCGGTTGACGGAGCCCTGCGGAATGCGCTCCACAAAGTCGTAGATGTCGGTGAACGGACGGTCGCCGCGGGCGTCCACGATGGCCTGCACCACATTGCCGCCCACGCCCTTGATGGCGCCCAGGCCGAAGCGTATGTCGCCCTTCTTGTTGACGGAGAACGACGAGAACGACTCGTTGACGTCCGGGCCGAGAACCTGAATCTTCATGGCGCGGCACTCGTCCATAAAGACGGTGAGCTTGGCCTGGTCGGCGATGTTGCGCGAGAGGACGGCGGCCATGTATTCGCTCGGGTAGTTGGCCTTGAGATAGGCGGTCTGGAAAGCCACCCAGCTGTAGCACGTGGCGTGCGATTTGTTGAAGGCGTAGGAGGCGAATTTCTCCCAGTCGGCCCATATTTTCTCGAGCACCTTCGGGTCGTGGCCGTTGGCCTGGCCGCCCTCTAAGAACTTGCCCTTCAGGTGGTTCATCTTGTCGATGAGTTTCTTACCCATGGCCTTGCGCAGCGTGTCGCTCTCGCCGCGGGTGAAGTTGGCGAGCAGGCGGCTCAGCAGCATGACCTGCTCCTGGTAGACGGTGACGCCGTACGTGTCCTTGAGGTATTTCTCCATCTCGGGGATGTCGTAGACGATGGGGCTCTCGCCGTGCTTGCGGCGGATGAACTCGGGGATGTAGTCCATGGGGCCCGGGCGGTAGAGGGCGTTCATGGCGATGAGGTCCTCGAAGGTGGAGGGTTTGAGCTCGCGCAGGTATTTCTGCATGCCGGCCGACTCGAACTGGAAGGTGCCGACGGTGCGACCCTCGGTGTAGAGCTTGTAGGTCTTGGGGTCGTCGATGGGAATCTTCTCAAGGTCGATCTCGATGCCGCGCGTCTGGCGTATGTTGGCGACGGCCTCCTTGAGAATCGACAGCGTCTTGAGGCCCAGGAAGTCCATCTTGATGAGGCCGGTCTCTTCGATGACGCGGCCCTCGTACTGTGTCACCAGCAGCTTGCCCTCGTCCTTGTCGTTGGCGGTGGAGACGGGCACCCAGTCGGTTATGTCGTCGCGGCAGATGATGACGCCGCAGGCGTGGACGCCGGTGTTGCGCACATTGCCCTCGAGGGCCTTGGCATACTGGAGCGTCTCGCGTAGCAGCGGGTCGGGCGAGTTGAGCTCACGTTTGAAGTCGTCGACATATTCGTAGCAGTTCTTTAGCGTGGGCTTCAGCTCCTTGCCGTTCACCTCGGGCATGTGGGCCGGGATGAGCTTGGCCAGACGGTTGCTCTCGGGCAGGGGCAACTGCTCGACACGCGCCACGTCCTTGATGGCCGACTTGGCTGCCATGGTGCCGTAGGTGATGATGTGGGCCACCTTTTCGGCGCCGTATTTCTCTGTGACATAGCGCAGTACGATGGCGCGGCCGTCATCGTCGAAGTCCACGTCGATATCGGGCAGTGAGATGCGGTCAGGGTTGAGGAAACGCTCGAACAGGAGGTCGTACTTGACGGGGTCGATCTGAGTGATGCCCAGGCAATAGGCCACGCACGAGCCCGCGGCCGAGCCACGGCCCGGGCCCACGCTCACGCCCAGCACCTCGCGGCTGTGGTTGATAAAGTCCTGAACGATAAGGAAGTAGCCCGGGAAGCCCATGGTCTTCATGATGTGCAGCTCGAACTTTATGCGCTCGCGCAGCTCCGGCGTCAGCGGCGAGCCGTAGCGCTTCTCGGCGCCCTCGTAGGCCAGTTTGGCCAGGTAGTCGGCCTCGAACTTGATGCGGTAGAGCTTGTCGTAGCCGCCGAGCTTCTTGATCTTCTTCTCGGCCTCCTCCTGCGAGAGGACCACGTTGCCGTTCTCGTCGCGCGTGAACTCGTCGAAGAGCTCCTGCTCGGTGATGCGCGAGCGGTATTCCTCCTCCGTGCCGAACTCCTTCGGAATCTCGAAGAAGGGCATGATGGGCGCATGGTCGATGTCGTAAGTCTCTATCTTCGAGAGCACTTCGAGCGTGTTGTCCAGCGCCTCGGGGATGTCGGCGAAGAGCTTGCGCATCTCGTCGGTCGACTTCATCCACTCCTGCTTGGAGTAGAGCATGCGGTCGTCGTCATTGACATATTTGTTGGTGGAGAGGCAGATGAGGCGGTCGTGGGCCTCGGCGTCCGACTCGTTGGTGAAGTGGACGTCGTTGGTGCAGACGAGCTTCACGTCGTACTTGCGGGCGAGGCGAATCAGCTCGGGCTCGATGCGCATCTGCAGCTCGTAGGCCTCGTGGTTGGCGCGCGGCACGGCGGCCTTATGGCGCTGAAGTTCAATGTAATAGTCGTCGCCCATCAGCTCCTTCCACCAGCGCACGCAGCTGTCGGCGCCCTCGATGTCGCCGGCCACGAGCAGCTTCGGCAGCTCGCCGCCCAGACAGGCCGAGCAGACGATGAGACCCTCGTGGTGGGCCGCTATCTCCTGCTTGTCCGTGCGCGGGTGCATGTAAAAGCCTTCGGTCCAGGCCTTTGACACGATTTTTATGAGATTCTTATAGCCCTGGCGGTTCTTGGCCAGGAGGATGAGGTGGCGGCCGATGTCGCGTTTGTCGACGTGCTCGTGCAGGTCTTTCTCGGCAACATAAACCTCGCAGCCGAAGATGGGCTTGAACTTCTGCCCCTCCTCGAGCTTCGAGTTCTTCTTGTTCACATAGTTGAAGAACTCCTTGATGCCGTACATGTTGCCGTGGTCGGTGATGGCGATGCCGGGCATGCCGTCGGCCATCGCCTTGTCCACCAGCGCCGGAATCGACGCCTGGCCGTCGAGCAGCGAGTACTGCGTGTGCACGTGCAGGTGCACGAAACTTTTGTTGTCTGTTGCCATATCCTGAGCCATAAGTCGTTTTCTGATTGGTCAAAAACGGCGCGGCGCGACCTCATCGTCCGGCACCGCCGCCGAGCGTGACTGCAAATATACACATTTTCTCCGACACTTCCATCCCCTTCCATACCTTTTAACCAACCCCGCCCCCCAACTCACTCCTACGACAAAACACCCCCGCTGTTATCGGCGAGGGTGCGTCTTGTGAAAAAAGTGTCAAATTAAACAAGACGTAACTGGCTCAATTCCTTACCAAAGGCATGAAGCGCAGTCTGTATCTTTGCGGTGGTTTTGGGCGAAGGCGTGCGGTATCCCGAGACATATTGCGAGAGCTGGGCTGCCGAGATGCCCGTCAGCCTGGCGAGTCCCTTGTATGAGATGAGGTCTGCGTAGTAGACCAGGAATGAGGGCAAATCATACGAGAATGCGAAGTCGACTCCCTCGAATTCGCGGTTTTCGGCCTGTGCGGCCTGCTTCATATCTTCATAGACAGCCTTAAAGTCCGCGATTGCATCAGCCGCAGTCGCGCCATCGCCGATCACACCGTAGGAGAGATTGTTGTCATCGGGCATATAGGCACCATACGAGCCGTCCTTGCCGCGTTCGATAAATACTCTTACTGTTCTCATTTCTGTGCGATTTATATCCGTATGTTTGGCTGAGACTCACTGGAGGAGGGAGCCGAGGGGCGTCAGCAGGGGCTCGAAGGAGGCGTTGGCGCCGGCGGGCGTGAGGATGCGCAGCGACGAGGGGTGGATGCGCACTTCCAGGCGCCGACCCAGGCGGCACGGCTCGCCGTCGATGTGCGCCGCCCCGTCGTCGGGGCGCTCGATGGTGGCCTCGCGGCACGGGATGACGGTGATGTGGCGGTTGCTGCTCAGCGTCCCCGTCATCATGTCCAGACCGAAGAACGGCAGCGCCAGTATCGGCAGCTTGTGGACGATGACCAACTCTAACTGACCGTCCTTGATGGATGACAGCGGCGAGATGTAGGCGTTGTTACCATACTGCGAGGCGTTGGCGCCGGTGAGTATAAACGCCTCGATGTCAAACGAATGGCCGTCGACGGTGACGCGGTAGGGCTTCGGCCGGTAGCGCAGCAGCTCCTGGAGCGTGGCGCGCAGATAGGTGAGCAACCCGCGCGAGTGGGCGGCGGCAAAGCGGTCGGAGACGGCCGCGTCGAAGCCCACGCCGAAGGTGCAGAAGAATTCGCGGTCGTTGACCGTGCCGTAGTCGCAGACGTCCGTATGCCCCTGCGCCAGCACCTGCACCGCCTGCGCCGCGTTCATCGGCATCCCGATGTGGCGCGCCAGGCCGTTGCCGCTGCCGGCGGGGATGATGCCCAGGGCCGTCTGCGTCCCGCACAGCGAGCGCGCCGTCTCATTGACGGTGCCGTCGCCGCCGCACGCTATCACGGCCTCATAGCCGTCGCGGACGGCCTGCGCGGCAAGCTCCGTGGCGTGACCGGCACGCTCGGTCAGCGCGATGTCCACGCTGTGGCCCGCGCGCGTCAGCACCTGCCGCGCCTCGAGGGCGATGGCATGTTTGTCGGCGCCGGTGCCGCTTATGGGATTCACTATAATCAGCTGTCGCATACCGTCTCAGGGTGTGTGGCGTGGGAGAATCGGGGGTAACTTATTCCTCGGCGTAAACGGTGGGGTCGTCGATGCCCGCCTCGGCCAGGGCGGCGCGGCGCTCGCGGCACGTTCCGCACACGCCGCAGTGGTATTTCCCGCCCTTGTAGCACGAGTAGGTCGTGGCATAGTCGATGTCCAGGCACTTGCCGCGGCAGGCGATCTGCGCCTTGGTCAGATGGGTGTAGGGCGCGTAGAGCATGATGTTGTCGTAGGTGCCCTCCGAGATGGCGCGGCTCATCGCCTTGATGAACGAGGCGCGGCAGTCGGGGTAGATGGCATGGTCGCCGGCGTGGTTGGCAATCATCACGCGCGTCAGCCCGCGGCTCTCGGCCAGGCCGGCGGCGGCGCTGAGCATGATGCCGTTGCGGAAGGGCACGACCGTGCTCTTCATGTTGTCGAAGTCGTAGTCGCCCTCGGGAATGGCCGAGGCGCCCTCGAGCAGCGAGCTGTGGAAATATTCGCCTATGAACGAGAGGTCTATTATCATGTGTTCGATGCCGAGCTGCTCGCAGTGTAGCCGTGCGCACTCAATCTCGCGTGCATTGTGGTTCGAGCCATAGTTGAAGGTTACGGCCAAGTCTATCGAGGAGGCATACTCATGGAGCATGGTGACTGAATCCATGCCGCCGGAGAGGATAATCAGTGAATTCTTTTTCATACCGTTAGGGGATTGAGATTGAGAGCGTTATATGTGTTTACGGGGTCAGATGCGCGCCGTGTTCATCATTGCCAGCAGCCGCGCGCGGGCCATGTCCTGATGGTCGGCGTCGCCGCGGTTGGCGAAGGGGTAGATGCTGATGCCGCCGCGGGGGGTGAACACGCCGTACACCTCCAGGTATTTCGGGTCCATCAGCCGCCACAAGTCGTTGAGAATGATGTTGATGCAGTCCTCGTGGAAGTCGCCGTGGTTGCGGAACGAGAAGAGGTAGAGCTTCAGCGACTTGCTCTCCACCATGTTCACCCGCGGGATGTAGCGGATGAAGATGCGCGCGAAGTCGGGCTGACCCGTCTTCGGACACAGCGAGGTGAACTCCGGGCAGTCGAAGGTCACCAGATACTCGTTCTCCGGATGCTTGTTGGGGAATGTCTCCAGCAGCCCCGGGTCGTACTCCGTCGGATATTTCACGCCGGTGTTGCCCAGCAGCGACACCCCGGCGAGTTCTTCCTCTGTTCTCATTCTATCTTGTTGTCTGTTAAGAGTTTAAACATTAAAATTTCTGCATGTCGACCAGCCGCTTGTAGAAGCCGTTCAGCTCCATGAGCGAGGCGTGAGTGCCGCTCTCGACGATGCGGCCCTCATGCATGACGCAGATGAGGTCGGCGCCGGCGATGGTCGACAGCCGGTGGGCGATCACCAGCGTCGTGCGGTTGCGCATCAGCCGCTCCAGCGCCTCCTGCACCAGGTGCTCGCTCTCCGAGTCAAGCGCCGACGTGGCCTCGTCGAGGATGAGGATCGGCGGATTCTTCAGGATGGCGCGCGCGATGGACACGCGCTGGCGCTGGCCGCCCGACAGACGGCAGCCGCGGTCGCCGAGCACAGTGTCGTAACCGTGCTCGGTCTGCATGATGAAGTCGTGGGCGTTGGCGATGCGCGCCGCCTCCTCCACCTGCTCGCGCGTGGCATGCTCCACGCCGAACGTTATGTTGTTGTAGAACGTGTCGTTGAAGAGGATGGCCTCCTGGTTCACATTGCCCATCAGCGCGCGCAGGTCGTGGACGCGCACCTGGCGTATGTCCGTGCCGTCGACAGTGATCGAGCCCGAGTCGACGTCGTAGAAACGCGGCAGCAGGTCGGCCAGTGTCGACTTGCCCGAGCCCGACTGACCCACGAGGGC
>SFOH01000058.1 GCA_004552485.1 Bacteroidales bacterium
GAAGAGGCCGTTGCCGACGGCGCGTTCCGAGCCGTCGCGCAGGTGGTTGACCACACCGTGGGAGTGCGTCCACATTGTGGTGGAGCCGCCGCCGTCGAGGTCCAGCGCATCGTAGCAGCCGAGGTAGCGCATCAGGTCGGCGCCCTCGTAGTAGCTTATGCCCGAGGAGTTTACCGCACCGGCGTCAACAGCGCACAGCACCATGAGGTTGCGGTCGCGGGAGTAGCCGCACAGGGCGCGTGAATAGAGCGCCGAGGGGGTGTTTATCCAGCGGATGGCCTCGGTGGTAACCACATCCTCGCGGAGGATGCGCACGTCGCCGCCGCAAATTTCGCTGATGTCCGGGGTGATGGCGCCGAAAGCGGGCAGCGAGCACTCAATCTTCAGGCACAGTTCGTCGCCATCCTTGAGGGGGTTGAGGACATCCATGCCCTGGTCGCCGCAGGAGGGGCCCACGGAGATAACGATGCCGTCGGCGGGGATGGCTGAGTTGCCGGCGTTGCGCCACGCGCCCTGCACCACAAATTTCATGGGTTTGTTGATGGCCCACTGCTGGCCGGGGGCGGGAACGAGGGTGAGCTCGCGGCCGTCGGCGGAGGTGTGGGTGTGGGTGCCGTTGTATGAGTTGTATACAACGAGGTCGGCGCTGTTGCGGGGATAGTTCACGGCGGTGGCATCCACCACGGGGGTCACACCGTCAGCTGCCAGGAGCCTATATTTCAGGTCGGTGGCATCAATGTACATGTATCCGTCGCGGTCCACAATCATGGCGTTCTCGCGGCTGCCGATGTCAATGATGTCGGGGGCCACCAGCTTTCCGTCCGTGGCGCACGACATGTTGGGATAGCCCAGGATGGCGTTTCCCAGGGGGTGCTGGGCGGTGAAGCCGGAGGTGATGAAGAAGTCGCCGTTGATGCCGGCCAGATACTGGCGGGTGTCGGTGGTCTTGCGTTTGGCGATGGACGTGATGCGCTCGGCGTTGAGGCACGAGTCGTTGCCGACGTCCACCTTCACGCGCAGGCCTTTGGCGGCGTTGCGGTCCATGGTGACGGCATAGGCCTGGAAGGTGCGGCCGTTGCCGGTCACCTGCAGATGGGTGTGGGTGAGGCCCGGCCCTATATAATAATGTGCGATTGTGTCGACGGCGAAGGTCTTG
Organism: Bacteroidales bacterium; assembly: GCA_004552485.1. Lineage (GTDB taxonomy): Bacteria > Bacteroidota > Bacteroidia > Bacteroidales > Muribaculaceae > CAG-873. Next base: position 1,157 of record SFOH01000058.1, read on the forward strand.
CCCTGCAGGTCGATGGTGCCGGAAGCGGCAGCTTCGGAAGCGCCTAACATTGCGGCGCATGCGCCGATGAGGAGAATTTTTTTCATGATTGTCATTGTTTCGCAAGCCGTGCTTGCTCAAGGATTAAGGATTAGAAGGAGAGTATGGGGTGGAAGGACGCCGCTCAGGGGCGTCGGGTGTAAAGTAAAAAACTCGGTCGCGCCGGGGTGGAGGGGCTCCCCACCCCGGCGCGACCGAGTTGAAGGTTCGTTTTTTATCTGCGGCGACGGGCGTTCTGACGGGCCTGTTCGCGCATCATGGCCTCCTGTTTTTTCTGGGCTGCCTCGAGGCGTGCCATGAAACCGCTCTTCTTTTTGGGTTTCTTGGCGTTTTCGAGCATCTGCTTGCGCACCTTGTCCTCGTTGATGCAGAGGCGGAAGATGTAGGTCTGCACGATGGTGATGAGCAGCGACAGGAAGTAGTAGTATGACAGGCCGGCGGCGTAGTCGTTGAAGAAGAAGAGGAACATGACGGGCATCAGGTACATCATCCACTTCATGCCCGGCATGGTCGAGCTTGTGGGCTGGCTCTGCATGTTGATGCGCGTGTAGATGATGTTGGTGGCGGTCATCAGCAGGCAGAAGAGGCTGAGCTGGTTGCCCAGGAAGGGCAGCGAGAAGGGCAGGGTGAAGATGTAGTCCGGAGCGGAGAGGTCATGAACCCAGAGGAACGACTGACCGCGCAGCTCGATGGCGGAGGGGAAGAACGAGAACATGGCGATGAGGATGGGCATCTGCAGCAGCATGGGCAGGCATCCCGAGAAGGGCGAGGCGCCGGCGCGGCTGTAGAGCTTCATCGTCTCCTGCTGTTTCTTGAGGGCGTCCTCCTTGTTGGGATATTTCTCGTTGATTTCCTTGATTTCCGGCGCTAACACGCGCATCTTGGCCTGGCTCATATAGCTCTTGTAGGTGAGCGGGAAGAGGATGAGCTTGATGAAGAGCGTCAAGAGCAGGATGATGATGCCGTAGTTGGAGATGAATCCGGAGAGGAACGAGAAGACGGGGATGACCACGAAGCGGTTGATCCATCCGAAGATGCCCCAGCCCACCTGCACCAGCTTGTTGAGCTGGAGATTGTCGTCGTCCTGGGGAGCGTAGGCCTTGAGGGCGTCGTCGAGGTCGGAGAGGAGGGGATAGTCGTTGGGGCCGAAGTAGAAGCAGAAGGCGCCGGCCACGTCCTTGGAGGTGTCGTAGCCGAAGGTGGCCTCGGCGGTCATGTTCTTCAGCGTGTTGCCGGCTTTCACCATCTTAGAGTCGAGCTCGGCGGCGCTGAAGTTGTTGCGGGCGATGATGACGGAGCTGAAGAACTGGTTCTTGAAGGCAATCCAGCGGATGTTGCCGCGCACCGACTCGGCGTCGTCGCTGTAGTTGTCCAGGTCCTCGGGGTTCTCGTTGTCCATCTTGTAGTAGATGGCCGAGAAGCGCTCCTCGAAGGTGCGGCCCACCTCGTTGCGCTGCAGGGCCTGCTTCCAGGTCATGGTGACCGAGCGCTTGAGGCCGGGGAGAGCGGCGGCGATGTTCTGCTGCAGCAGGTCCATCTTCACCAGGTAGTTGGCGGCGTCGACCGTGTAGCGCACGCCCATCGTGGCGTTCTGTCCGACGGGCAGCGTCATGACGACGGTGGTGTCGTTGGGCTGGCTGATTTTGTAGTTGAGCTCGGCCGTGTTCAGGCGGTTCGTGGCCGTCTGGAACTCGAGGGCGTAGGAGCCGGTTTTGGAGTCAAAGACGGTGACGGGCTGCGGCTTCTTGGTGATTTCGGTGTTGTACTTGTTGAGGACAACCTTGCTGACCATGCCGCCGCGCGAGCTGAACGAGACGTTGAGGTTGGGCGTTTTCACGGTCACCACAGAGTCCTTGCCGCCGAGATTCGAGGCCAGCGAGCCATAGGAGTTGTAGCTGTCGATAGCCTTGCGGACGGCGTCGCGGGCGGCGGCGTCGGCCTCGGACGTGTTCTTCGACTGAGTCGAGCCCAGCGCCATGGCCAGGTCGACGGGAGCGCCTTCGAGGCGGGCATTGCCGGTGATCACGGTGTCGGCGCCGAGAGCAACGCTGTATTCAACGTCGGCCATCGACACGGAGTAAACTTTCTTGCCGGGGACGGCGGCGGTGTCAACGGTGCCGAACTTCTGCGCGGCATCGATCATGGCCACGCGTAGGTCGGCGACATCGCCCGTTTGGGCGGCGGCGGTTTCTTTTTGCGTCTGTTCCACCGGTGTGTTCTTCGCCTGCTCCGGGTCGGGGCGGTTGCAGTACATGAAGCCCATCAGAAGGGCGCCTATGAGCAGAAGGCCGGTGAGGGTGTTCTTGTCCATTTCTTAGAGGAATGTGTATGTAATCTTATTTATTAATGACGTGTAAAAATCAGTTCTGTTTTTTCTCGTCAGCGGCGGGGCCGTCGACCATTGTGCGCTCGTCGTGATAGGCGATGGCGGCCTTCACGAAGCTCAGGAAGAGGGGATGGGGATGGAGCACCGTCGAGGAATACTCTGGATGATACTGCGTGCCCATGTACCAGCGCTTGCCGGGCACTTCGACCACCTCCACCAGGTGCGTCACCGGGTTCTCACCCACGCACTGCATACCGGCCGCCTCAAAGTCGGCGCGGTATTTCTCGTTGAACTCGAAGCGGTGGCGGTGGCGTTCGCGCACCTCGGTCTTGCCGTAGGCGCGGGCGGCCAGCGAGTCGGGACGCAGATTGCAGTCGTAGGCGCCGAGACGCATCGTGCCGCCTTTCTCCGTCACGCTCTTCTGCTCCTCCATCAGGTCAATGACATTGTGGGGTGTGCGCTCGTCGATTTCGGCGGTGTTGGCGTCGGCCAGACCCAGCACATTGCGGGCGTATTCGATAACCATGCACTGCATGCCCAGGCAGATGCCGAAGGTGGGCACATCGTGCTCGCGGCACCAGTGCAGCGCCACGAACTTGCCGTCGACGCCGCGGTGGCCGAAGCCCGGCGCGATGATCACGCCGTCCATGTCGCGAAGTTTCTCGTCGACGTTCTCCTCGGTGAGTTTCTCGGAGTGGATGTACACCAGGTTGAGGCGGTGGTCATTGTATGTCGAGGCCTGGAAGAGCGACTCGTTGATGCTCTTGTAGGCGTCCTGCAGCTCAACGTATTTGCCCACGAGACCGATGGTCACCGTCTCCCGGGCACTCTCCATGCGGTGGAGGAAGTCCATCCACGGCTCCATGTGAGGCTCGCCCCAGGGCTTGGGCACGTCGGTCTTCGACAGCACAATCTCGTCGAGATGCTGCTCGTGCATGGCCACGGGGACAAAGTAGATGGAGGGCACGTCGATGGACTGCACCACGGCGTCGGGCGACACATTGCAGAACAGTGCGATCTTGCGGCGCATGGCCGTGTCGATGTGCTTCTCCGTGCGCAGGACCAGGATGTCGGGCTGGATGCCCACCTCCTGCAGTTGCTTCACAGAGTGCTGCGTGGGCTTCGTCTTCAGCTCCTTGGCGGCCTTGATGTAGGGCACATAAGTGAGATGGATGCACAGAGCGTCGCGACCCATCTCCCAGCGCAGCTGGCGCACGCTCTCCAGGTAGGGCAGACTCTCGATGTCACCCACCGTGCCGCCGATTTCGGTGATCACAAAGTCATAGTTGCCGCTCAGACCCAGCGCCTTCACGTTGCGCTTGATCTCGTCGGTGATGTGAGGGATAATCTGCACCGTCTTGCCCAGGTATTCGCCCTTGCGCTCCTTGCGGATGACACTGCGGTAGATGCGCCCCGTCGTCACATTGTTGGCGCGCGTGGTCTGAATGTCCGTGAAACGCTCGTAGTGGCCCAGGTCAAGGTCGGCCTCATGACCGTCGACAGTCACATAGCACTCGCCGTGCTCGTAGGGGTTCAGCGTGCCCGGGTCGATGTTGATGTACGGGTCAAACTTCTGGATGGTAACACGATAGCCGCGCGCCTTCAGCAGACACGCCAGCGATGAAGAGATGATGCCTTTGCCCAGTGATGAGACCACACCGCCTGTCACAAATATGTACTTTGTATCCACGCTTTGGAATATTTTTTATGTTTTAATGTCCGAAGGCGCCGCGTTCCGCGAAGGTCGCTCGCGCATTCGATTTATGAATTAACACACACAGAGTCAGCGCATTACGCCCTTTCACTGCGCGTGCGCCTCTCTTTCAATCCACAAAGTTACTAAAAATCCCTCATCTTCACCGCATTTTTCCCCACATTTTCCCTTCCCCTCCCCTTTTTCGCAGCGAGTCTCGCGCCGAGAAGGGAGCGAGGACGCATCAGCAGCCGCTATTAAATTCGGACGGTTATCCATTCTTTCTGTTGAAGATAGCCGCGAACAGTTCGCGCGAGCGGAGTGCCATAATACACCGGCTTCATATCAACTTCCGGGATGTAGAATGCAAGCAGTTTGCGATCATCAACATCGTATCTCTTCGGATTAGCGAATATAATCTGATTGAACTTGCCTGAGCGAAGCGTCCCGAGGAAATCCTGTTCAAGTTTCTCAATATTATCAACGCCTTGAATTTCAAAAGTCTTGCCTGTTTGTTTGACTCCAAGCACAATCCAGCCACCGGAAGTATTGGAAAACGCACTGACGGTTTCCCAAATATTCTTTGGCAATTCCGATTTCGCAGCCTTGACCTCGAATTCATCCCATTCTATGTCACGTAGCCGTGCTACAAGTTCGTTCTTTCTCATTTCAGACACAAAGTTAACCAATTTTATTGGATTATCGACTGTTTATTTGCCTTCATTTCAGCACCTCACCTCAAAACCGAGCGGTAAATGGGCAAAACAGTCGAGGAGGGTGTGGCGGAGACGTGAGCGGCAGAAGGGAAAGACGAGGGGCTTTAACGGCTCAGGCGCCACGTTTCGCAACGTGACGCCTGTTGAACAATTAACCAATCAATCTTTTTAAACCAATATTTTTTCTAAACCAATCAATCTATTTTTTCTAATCCAATCAATCTAAACCAATCAATCTATATCTTTCTAAACCAATCAATCTTTCTATACCAAGCAGAAATTGTATCGTCGTGCGCGATGTGCGCGCGGAAGGGGGAATCAGCGGTAGTCGGCGAAGCGGGTCTGGAGCTTCTTGCGGGCGAAGAAGATGCGGCTCTTGACGGTGCCGAGGGGGAGGTTCATCTTCTCGGCAATCTCGTTGTACTTGAAGCCCTGAACGTGCATGTTGAAGGGAACGGAGTACTCGGCGGGAAGCTCGGCGATGGCTGAGGTGAACTCAGCGGCGGTGTAAGAGCCTTCGGGAGTGTCGAGACCGGAGTCCTGGCTGAGGTTGAGGTGATAGAGGTTCTCGGTGGTGTCTATCACGGTGGCGGCGCGGCCGGCGCGACGGTAGTTGTTGATGAAGATGTTGCGCATGATGGTGAAGACCCAACCTTTGAAGTTGGTGTTGTCAGCGTACTTGTCTTCGTTGTCCAGGGCCTTGAGGGTGGTATCCTGAAGCAGGTCGTAGGCGTCGTCGCGGTTAGAGGTGAGCATATATGCGAAGTTAAGCAGATTTGCCTGAAGGCTCATAAGATTATTTTGAAAAGAAGCAGAGCTCATAGTTGTAAGTTTTATACGGTGAAGGGCGGATGCCCCAAATGTTTTTTCTAAATCAGTTGATGTTTTTTGTTAGGTGATGAGGTCTTTCTGAGCGAAGCTCTGTGACCTTATTTCCTTTCGGATGCCTAAAGTTACAATAATATTACAGATTTGTCAATACTTTTTGTGTTAAACGATGTTAACGGGCGAAAATATTTATTTTTCGCGCTTTATATCTCTAATTTTCAGCGCTTTATATCTTTGTAAAATTGTTACACGATTGTTACATTTCCTGTTACAACCCCATTTTCCGCCATTTTTGCAACAACCCGGCATTGCGCGGGCCGGCCGTTGTCACAAAAAAAATTACATATTTTGCGTAAAAAAGACACAAAAATATTTGGAGATTTCAAAATCTTGTCATAACTTTGCGTCAGATTAACGCAGCAGGCCTCTCCTCGGCCCCACAATCCGCCCCGCGAACGCCAATCTGCACGGTTTTTACACATTAATATATATAGAGCGATAATATATATAGAGCGATGAAATTCTCCTCCGACAACCTCAACTCCCTGCGCGAGACCAGCCAGCCCGAAGAGAAGGGCAGCTACACCTACGAGTACCCGCGCCCGGCCGTCACCGCCGACGCCGTCATCTTCGGCTTCGACAATCACGAGCTGCACGTGCTTCTCATCGAGCGCGGCGTGGCACCCTTCCGCGGCATGTGGGCGCTCCCCGGCGGATTCATGCGCATGAACGAGACCATCGACCAGTGTGTGCGACGCGAGCTGCGCGAGGAGACGGCCATGACGGATGTCTATCTGGAGCAGATGCACGTGTTCAGCTCCACGAATCGCGACCCGCGCGGACGCGTGGTTACCGTGGCCTACATCGCACTGGTGCGACCCGGCGACTATCAGGTTGTCGGCGGCGACGACGCCACGCGCGCCCAGTGGTTCAGCCTCGAATGGCTCCCCACCCTCGCCTTCGACCACTCCGACATCATCAGCTTCGCCCGCAAATACCTGCGCGAGGTGCTGCGCCTGCGACCCGTCGCCTTCCGCCTCCTCGACGAAGTGTTCACCGTCGACGAGCTCCGCGAGGTCTACGAGGCCATCAACGAGACACACTACGACCGCCGCAACTTCCAGCGCAAGCTCATGCAGAGCAAAATCGTGCTGGAGGCCGACGACGAGCCCGCGTTCGAGGCCAAGTCGGTCATGTGCTGCGCCGAGCCCGAGCCGCCGATGCCCGCCATCGGCAGCGTCCCCGTCGCCGAAGAAGAAGAACCGCCCTGCATGGCCGAGACCGAGACGCCCTCACGCTCGCAGCGCCGCGCCCGCAAGTTCGTGCTCTCCGACAAAATCCGCAGCCTCCTCGGCAAAAACAGCGCCTCCGGAGACCACTATGACCCCGACGACGAAGGCTCCATCAAAGACCTCTTCAACTTCTGACGCCCAAACGATTATCTCTTATTCTTACAACATATACACAAACCCGAAAACACACATTCTCTCAAATCCTTATCCTCCCATAATACTATGGGAAACACACATTTTTTACTTGTTTTTTTACATTTTTACTCAACATACAGTTTATCAACCCATTAACACCATCACATCATGGAAAAGACATCTGTTTTCAACCTTATCATCCTTGACGAATCCGGCTCAATGAGCGATGCCACCAAAGCCACCATCTCCGGCTGCAACGAAGTCATCAACGTAGCCAAGAGCCTCCAGGAAGAACACGCCGACACACAGCGCTCCTTCGTGAGCATCTACGCCTTCCAGAGCGGCAACCGCAACCGACCCAGCCGCTACATCTGCAAGAACGTGCCCGCCGCCGAGGCACGCAGCATCACCCTGAAGGACTACGAGCCTTGGGGAGCCACGCCTCTCTACGACGCAATCGGCGCCACGCTCGTCGACCTCAAGGCCATCGCCGAGACCCACGAGGACGCCACCGCCGTGGTGACCATCATCACCGACGGCTACGAGAACGACTCGCGCTATTACACCCTGGGCAAAGTGGCCAAACTCATCTCCCAACTCAAAGAACTGGGCTGGACCTTCAACTTCATCGGCGCCAACATCGATGTCGACAAAGTCAGCGCCGCCCTCAAAATCGACAACGCCATGACCTTTGACAACACCGAACTCGGCACCACCGACATGTTCGACAAGTTCACCAACTCCATGCGCGACTACGAGCAGGAGCGCATCCGCTGCGAAACCGCGATGCCCGCCGCCTCCGTCGAAGATCGCCGCAACGCCCGCATAGTCCGCGCCAAACGCGGCTTCTTCAAAAAATAACCTCCCCGCCCGCTAACAGCCGGGCAGGGCCCCACCACAGAACTCGGCCGCCGACTTTCAGCGGCCGAGTTCACTTTTCGCTACTGACACCCTCACTCGCAAAAAACTCGCAAAAAAGTCATTGCTCTCCGCCAAAAAAATTCTACCCATGCCCATGGTATGAGAATATTTTAGTACCTTTGCGATTACCAAACCTCACATCTGAGAATGACCGCTTAAGAAACGAAATACAGCGCAAGCTGACAATCTTTTTTTGAACTCCCGAATAGTTGTTACAGGCTCCGGTCGGCCTTCAGATGCAACCCGGAAACCTCTTCATTTTAGACAATGGCTGATTCATCGGTTGACATAAAAGAGAATGACATATTTGAGCTGTCGCCCGAATTGCTCACCACGCTGCTTAAAGACCACACTTTAAGCAGCCCGGAGCGTCAGGTCAATATCTTTTGGGCGACCGACAATTACGCACATCGTGGAGCCGGATACCAATACAACGACCAAATCACAGCAGAAAGTATCACGGGCGAAAATGGAATGGTGATTGTTCCGCGCTCCGTAAAATCGCGTCAGCAGCAACAGCAGCGCAGCCGCGAGATGGCCGAAGTGTTCACTCCGTCATGGATTTGCAACGCTCAGAACAATCTCGTTGACGGCGCTTGGTTCGGACGCGAAGACGTTTTCAACACCGAAAACGACGACCACACATGGACGGTAAACCCCGCTCCAATCACCTTCCCGGAGGGCAAGACCTGGCGCGACTATGTCCGCGACACCCGGCTCGAGATCACCTGCGGCGAGGCTCCCTACATCGTCAGCCGCTATGACACCGTAAGCGGCGAACCCATCCCCATAGAACAACGCATCGGTTTGCTCGACCGCAAACTTCGTGTCGTCTCCGAGAATACAAACACCTCCGGCGACTGGCTCCAATGGGCTCAGGTCGCTTTTCAGAACGTCTACGGCTATGAATGGCAGGGCGACAACCTTCTTCTCGCCCGCGAAAACCTGCTAATGACCTTCGTAGATTACTACAAAGCCAAGTTCGGCGGCAAAGAGCCGCTTCTCAAATCGCTGCAATATATCGCCTATATCGTCTCCTGGAACTTTTGGCAAATGGACGGACTCAAAGGCGTCGTCCCCGGCACATGCGGAGACAAGCCCTCGCCACAGCTCTCTATGTTCGACGAACCCGAACTCCTGCCCTGCAAGGGCTGCAAGACAGGCGATATCCGCCTCCACAACGGCACATATTGCCTCATTCGCGACTGGGGTGCCAAGACCGAGAGCAAGAAGAAAATCCGATTCATCGACCTTATAAAATAATCGGCTATGGAATATTTCTCGAACCTTAAAGCCAAACTAATCTATGTGTTCCGCATTCCGGATGCGGCGCACAGCCACTGCCTCAAAATCGGCGAAGCCACTTTTGACGACGGCGACATCACCCTGCCGCCGAACAGCAGTGTGCTCAACAAAGCCGCCAAAGCCCGAATAGACCAGTACACCAAGACCGTGGGCATCGACTATGAGCTGCTGCACACCGAGATAGCCATATACAGCCACAAAGGCAAAATCTATGGATTCAACGACAAAGAAGTGCATGATGTGCTTTTGCGTTCGGGCATAAAACGCAAGGAATTTGCCTCCGGTGCCAACGAATGGTTCTATTGCGACCTCGAAACTGCCAAGCGTGCCATCGCCGCGGTGAAGGAGGGCCGCAAGTCGCTCCACAACTCCGAGATTTCTTCCGGCAAGTCTCCTATCGTCTTTCGTCCCGAACAGCGCGATGCCATAGACAAGACGCTCAAACAGTTCAAGAAAGGCACGCAGATGCTCTGGAACGCCAAAATGCGTTTCGGCAAAACCCTCTCGGCCCTTCAAGTCGTGAAAGAGCGTGGCGATTTTCGCCGTGTGCTGATTCTCACTCACCGCCCCGTGGTCGATGCCGGGTGGTTTGAGGATTTCGGAAAGATATTCTATGACAATAACGAGTACGCCTATGGCTCCAAAACCAATGGCGACTCATTTACCTCGCTTGAGCGCCGCGCACGTCGGGGCGAGTGTCGTTACGTCTACTTCGCCTCCATGCAGGACCTGCGTGGCTCCGAGCTCGTAGGCGGCAACTTCGACAAGAACAACGACATCTTCTCCACTCCCTGGGATCTCATCATAGTTGATGAAGCCCACGAGGGCACACAGACCGAACTCGGCAAAGCTGTCATGGCTGAACTCACCAAGGAAAAAACCAAAGTACTTCGTCTCAGCGGCACACCGTTCAATCTGCTCGACGAATATAAAGAGGAGGAAATCTTCACCTGGGATTACGTCATGGAACAACGCGCCAAGGCCGAGTGGTACAAAAACCATCCCGGCGACCATAATCCCTACGCCGACCTTCCACGTCTAAACATCTACACCTACGACCTCGGACGTCTGATGAGCGAGTTCGCCGACGAAGACATCGCCTTCAACTTCCGCGAGTTCTTCCGCACCAACGACAGCGGCGAGTTTATCCACCGCTCCCACGTTGAAAACTTCCTCAATCTGCTCACCAAGACAGATGAAGAGAGCATGTATCCCTTTGCTAACAAACGCTACCGCGACATCTTCCGTCACACACTTTGGATGGTGCCGGGAGTGAAAGCGGCAAAGGCTCTCTCCGCCATGCTCCGCAACCATCCCGTTTTCGGGCTGTTTGAGGTTGTCAATGTCGCCGGTGACGGCGACGAAGAAGAAGACAACGAGGAGGCATTGCGCAAAGTGGAGAAAGCCATCGGCCCCGACCCCGACAA
>SFOH01000059.1 GCA_004552485.1 Bacteroidales bacterium
CGCAATCCGCTGCATGTGATAATCCCCTGCCATCGCGTTGTGGCAGCGCGTGGCAGGGGAGGATATGCGGGTGGCGTGGAGCACAAGGCGCAGCTTCTTGAGTTGGAGGCCGGCGGCGTTATTCCTTTTCTGTGTTAGAATTGAAATTGGCGCGGACGGAGCTGAGGAACTCGCTCATGGCCTGTGAGTCGCGGCGTCGGACGATGTCGCGCAAGTCGGTGAGCCGGGCGATGATGCCGTCGAGTTTTTCGGCGGTGAGCGGGTTGAAGAGTATCTCGGAGATGAGGTAGTCGTCTTCGGAGAGGAGGCCGCGGGCGATGGCGAGGTGGCGTTTGAAGGTGGTGCCCGGTGCGCTCTGATGCTTCATGACGGCGCCGAAGGCGAGCGTCGAGGCAAAGGGTATGGAGAGCGAATAGGCGACGGTGGCGTCGTGCTCGGCAAAGGTGTATTCCTCGATGTGGAGGCCGAGGCGACGGTAAAGGTCGAGGAAGAAGACGCGTCCGAGGTGGTAGCCCTCGCGGATGACGATGGCGTTTTCGTTTGCGAGGTTGGAGAGGGATGCGAACGTTGGGCCGAACATGGGGTGGGTGGACACGAAGGGGTGTCCGCATGCGGCGTAGAACTCGGGGAGGCCGGTTTTGACGGAGGCGATGTCGGAGATGATGCAGTCCTTGGGAATGTGTGGCAGGATGCTCTTGAAAGCCTGAATCGTGTACTTGACCGTGGCGGCGTTGATGACGAGCTGCGGAGCGAAGTCGTCGACCTCACCGGGGTCGGTGAAGCGTCGGCAGTTGAAGGTGAAGCGCAGGCGCTGAGCGTCGGGGTCGAGGATGGCGACCTCGTGGTCGAAGGAGAGGAGGTCGCAGAAGAAGGAGCCCATCTTGCCGGCTCCAAGTATGAGTATCTTCATTATCGGGCGGGTGTTTCGGGGTTCTCGTTGCTTTCGTTGTGAATTTTAACCTGCTGGCGCACAGACTCTTCGTGGACGGCAGTGAAGACGTTGCGGATGAAGTCGGGACTCATTCCCATCTTCTCGCCGCTGTCCATGCGCGAGGAGATGATGTCCTTGTAGCGCGAGGTCTGGACGACGGGCATGCGGTGCTCGAGCTTGTAGCGGCCCACGTCGCGGCAGACGGCCATGCGGCGGTTGAGGACCTCGAGGAGTTCGTTGTCGAGGCGGTCGATTTCGCGGCGCATCATGCCGAGCGACTCGGTGGTCTGACGCACGTCGCGGATGACGAGACTGTCGAGGATGACGCCGAGTGCTTCGGGCGTGACCTGCTGTGCGGCGTCGCTCCATGCCTGGTCGGGGTCGCAGTGGCTTTCGATGATGAGGCCTTCGTAGCCCATGTCCATTGCCTGCTGGCAGAGGGGGCTGATGAGTTCGCGTCGGCCGCCGATGTGCGAGGGGTCGCAGAGGATGGGGAGGTTGGGGTAGCGGCGGGCGAGCTCGAAGGGGATGTGCCATTGGGGCTGGTTGCGGTAGATGTGCTTGCCGTAGGCGGTGAATCCGCGGTGGATGCCTCCAAGGCGTCGGACGCCTGCGTTGTAGATGCGCTGGAGGGCGCCGATCCACAGTTCGAGGTCGGGGTTGACGGGGTTCTTGACGAGGACGGTGAGCTCGGCGGCACGTCCGGAGGCGCGGATGGTGTCGGCAATCTCCTGCATGGCGAAGGGGTTTGCGGCGGTGCGTGCACCAATCCAGATGGTGTCGAGGCCGAAGGCGAGTGCTGCTTCGGCATGGCTGTGGTTGGCGATTTCGGTGGCGACGCGCATTCCGAGTTCGTCGTGGACGCGTTTGAGCCAGGGGAGTCCGACGACGCCGACGCCTTCGAAGCCGCCGGGACGTGTGCGCGGCTTCCAGATGCCGGCGCGGAAGACGTCGACGCCGAGCTGCTTCAGGGCTCGTGCGGCGTCCATGACCTGGTCCTGGCTTTCGGCGGAGCAGGGGCCGGCTATGATGATGGGTCTTTTCTTACCGGTTATGTCGTCGATGATGGGGAGTAAATCGTTCATAATCAAGATTATATTTTGTGCTTATTGGAAACGGAGGAGGAGGTCAGAGGTGGGCGTCGAGGATGCGCCGGAGAGCTTCTTCGAGGCGCGGGACGGGTGCGCAGAGCGAGATGCGGACATAGCCTTCGCCGTTTACGCCGAAGATGAATCCGGGGGTGACGAAGACGCGCGCTTTTTCGAGGACGGCATCGGCGAAGGCTTCGCTTGTGGGATAGCCGTCGGGAATGTGTCCCCAAAGGTATAGGCCGCGTTGTGCAGGATTCCAGCGTACGCCCAGGGCGTCCATGATTTTTTCGGCCACGACGCGTCGGCGGGCGTACTCGGCATTGAGCGAGTCGAACCATGTGTGGTCTTCGCCGAGGGCGCGGACGGCGGCGAGCATGGCGGGGATGAACTGGCCGGAGTCGACGTTGCTCTTGACTTTGAGAATCCAGCTGATGAACTGCGGGTTGGAGGCGAGCATGCCCATGCGCCATCCGGCCATGGAGTGGCTCTTGGAGAGGGAATTCATCTCGATGGCGACGTCGGCGGCGCCGGGTGTCTGGAGGATGCTGCGGGGTCGGTCGTTGAGGATGAAGGAGTAGGGGTTGTCGTTGACAATGACGATGTTATGGCGTCGGGCAAAGTCGACGGCGCGCTCGAAGACGTCGTCGGAGGGCTGGGTGCATGTGGGCATGTTGGGGTAGTTGAGCCACATGAGCCGGACGCCGTCGAGGGGGAGGCTCTCCATGGCGTCGAAGTCGGGGAGCCATCCGCCGTCCTCGGTGAGGGGATATTTGACGACGCGAGCGCCGACGAGGCGTGAGACGGAGGTGTAGGTGGGGTAGCCGGGGTCGGGCACGAGGACAGCGTCGCCGGGGTTGAGGAAGGTCATGGAGATGTGCATGATTGCTTCCTTTGAGCCGATAAGGGGGAGAATCTGCGTGTCGGGATCGAGGGTGACGCCGTAGAAGCGGCTGTAGAAGTCGGCATAGGCGCGGCGTAGGGCGGGGATGCCGGTGGTGACGGAATAGCTGTGGACGTCGGGACGGCGCGCGGCCTCGCAGAGGGTGTCGATGGCGGCAGCGGGGGGCATGAGGTCGGGGCCGCCGACGCCGAGCGAGACGATGTCGCAGCCGCGGGCGTTGAGCGCGGCCACCTGCTTCATCTTGCGCTGGAGGTAGTATTCTTCGATTTGTCCGACCCGTCGGGCGGGAGTGATTGGATTCATTGTTCAGCAATAAACCAGTGCCCTCCACTGATGGGTGAAGGGCACGGTAAAGGGGGTTGAAAACGGGGTTGACGGTTTACTGTGCCGAAGCCTTCAGGTCGGCATATTTCTTGGACTGCGCGGCGGCCTCGGAGGCAGCAGCGTCGTCGCCGATGCTCTTGTAGTACTGAGACATCCAGCCGTAAGCGTCGCGATAGTCAGAGAGACGGTTGCCGGAATTGGTGGGGTCGGCATATTTGGGGTCTTTCTCCATGCGCTCGATCATGGCCTGAGCTGACTTGAAAGCGGCCTCGTCCATCTTGCCGCCGTTGGCGTAGTAGAGGAGGAGGGTCTGACGGCGCAGCATCGAGGGAGCCTTGAGGTCGGAGGGATAGGCCTCGATGGCTTTCTTGATGAGGTCGACGCCGGTCTTGGCGAATGCTTTAGCCTGCTCGGGGTCTTTGTTGAGAAGCTCCTGGGCGGCAGCGAGCTGAGCGTAGGTGGCGCCGAAGTAGGTGTTGTAGTCAGGCTTCTCGGTGTTCTCTACGGCCTGTTTGGCGAAATCGGCCGACTTGATGTAGTCGCCGGTGATGTCGTAGTAGTCGGAGAGGGCGGTGAGCACTGAGGGGTTCTTGGGGAACTCCTTGTAGCCTTCCTGGAGCACCTTGGCGTAGGCGGCGGTGTCTTTCTGGGCCATGAGGGCGTCAGCGTAGACGGTGTAGTCGGAGGCGTTGTAGCGGCCTTTGAACTCGGGGTTGGCGAAGAAGGTCTTTGAGCAGGCTACGACTTGGGGATAGTTCTTGAGGTCGTTGTAGGAGCGGATTTTCACGCGCTGAACCTGGAAGTTGTTGGGCTCTACGGCGGTCACTTCGTCGCAGGTGGTGATGGCTTTCTGATAGTTGCCGCCTGCATAGAGGAGGACGGCGTAGCGGGCTTTGTCCTCGGGGAAGTGGTTGGGGTTGTCGATGTACTTACCGTACTGCTCGGCGGCCTTCGTCCACTGGTCGTTGGTGTAGAATTTCTCGGCAAGCTCGCGCTGTGCGAGGGCTGAGTTGGGGTTCTTTTGGAGGAGCTCCTGGAGCTTCTGGATGGCGTACTGGGGGTTCACGTAGAAGTACACGTTGGCGTATTTGACGTAGCCCTCGGGGTTGTCCTCGTCGAAGTAGATGGCCTGCTCGTACTGTGTGGCGGCGTCGTTCCACTGTTTGTTGTGGGCGAGGCGGTCGCCTTCGAACATGTAGATGGCGGGCTGCTGGTTCTTGGAGTCTTTGTGGGCTTTGGCCACCATTTTCTCGATCTGTTTGGCGAATTTGGCGGGGTCAACGTTGTAGTAAGCGCGGGCGATGTCCACGATTACCTCGGTGTTCTTTTTGGCGTATTTCTGAGCTTTCTTGAAGTTCTCTTCGGCGGCTTTGTCGTTGCCGTTGAGGAGGTCGATCTGGCCGAGGCCAACGTAGTTGTAGCCACACTCGGCATTTGCGGCGATGCCTTTGTTGAAGGCTTCCTGGGCTTTCTCTTTCTGGCCCTGAGCCAGGTAAGAGGCGCCGAGGTAGTAGCAAGAGAGGGCCTTGTCAGTGCCGGGAGCGTCCATGTTTCGCTGGAGCAGGGTTATGGCATTGTCATACTGGCCGGCTTTGTAATACTCGATTCCGTCTTTGTAGCCATCGGCTGACGCTGTCAGCGACGCAGCTACCATGAGTGCTAATAAGAATTTGCTTTTCATTTTTATAATGATAGATATTAGTTTATACGTGGATGATGATGCTGTTTTAAATGACTATTTGGTGTGATAATGTCAGGTGTTTAACGATATGACCGAGCAAACGTCCAATGGTTTAACCCGTGGGAGGGGCCATTTTCGGGGCACGCGGCCAATTGTAGCGGTAAAGTTACAAAAAAGAAACGTGAGAGGGGCCACTCGCGGGCATAAAAGGTCCAAAAATGGCGTTAATCTATGTTAAAACCGGCAAAGGGGCCCTCGGAGGCCGGGGGGAAGGGCTGGAGTGAAACGCAGAAAAGAGGCGCCGGGGCGACTCTTTTCTGTAAACGGGGGTGGATGCGGCGGGTTTATTTGCCGGTTGTCACCTCATAGACGTTGATTTGCATCCGGGCGGGCATGACGCCGGTGCGCATGATGAGACGCTGGCCGTCGTTGCCGGTGATGAAGGCATAGAAGCGATGTGCGCAGCCGACCATGCCGGCGGTGGAAATCAGGTAGATGGGTCGGGTGAGGGGATAGTTGCCGTCGTAGATGTACTGCTGGTAGGGCTTGTAGGAGAGGGCATCGTTACGCATGACGGCGAGGACTTTGACGCCGGAGTTGTCCATGCGTTCGTTGATTTCGACGCCGTTGACGGCTTCTCCTTTCTGGAGGTCGGCGACGCGCTCGGAGATGGCGATGGAGTCGCGCTCTTCGAGGCTGCGTGTGAGCCAGCTGACGCCGATGACGCCGATAGCGTCCTTGCGGTCGCGAACGGTGTTGAAGACTTTCTCGACGGAGCCGATGGAGACGACGTTCTTGGCGAAGTCGCGGCCGTTGAGGAGGGAGTCGCGCATGTATGTTGCCAGGCCCGAGCCGCGGTTGTCGAAGACGACGTTGATGGGAGCGTCGGCGCCATCAGGTGAGATCTGGTTCCAGCGGGTTATGTCGCCGGTGAGAATCTGGCTGATTTCTTTGAGCGAGAGGGAGCTGATTTGGTTCTCGGGATTGACGATGAGCGCGACGGCGTCGACGGCTATCTTCATGGAGCGGACGCTGGAGAATTTCTGCTTGAGGGCCTTGCGCTCGAGGGGCGTGAGGTCGCGGCCGATGACGGCATTGCGGGTGCGTCCGGAGAGGAGCGAGTCGACGGCCACGGACTGGGGCACATAGTTGCAGAGCACGAAATTGTCGGGGCAGACGTATTCGAAGACTTCAATCTCCTGGTCCATGATGTTGCGGAATGCTTCGTCGCAGACCATGGTCATTGACGAGACGCTTTTCTGCTTTTTGCCGCCGTCGCTGCCACAGGAGGTGGCGACGGACGTGAGCAGGGTGACAACGGCCAGCACTGTCAGCAGCCGGCGCGTAACTTTTCCATCCATAGGGGTTTAAATGTTTTATTTAGTGATGATGTTTAGCGGGGTGGGGGAGGCGCGCCGGTTCAGAGCCTTGTGTCGAGGCCGAAGATGAGGCGCACGGCACGCCAGATGCCGTAGATGATGAGGATGATGCCGACAACCCAGTTGAGGACTGTCCAGATTGTGCCGGCGGGATGGCCGAAGAAGCCGGTGAGGAGAAGTACGCCCATGCCGACGTATACGATGATCATGAAGATTCCGAAGGCATAGTGGATGACGCCGGGTTTGCGGCGGCGCTCTTCGTCTTCTTCGACGACGTCGCGGTCGGGGTTGGTCATGGACTGGTGCATTGTGCGGCGGTACTCCTGAAATTCGGGATTATCCTGAAGGTCTTTGTCTCTTTTCATAATTCTGCGTTTTATGCCGTTAAGGCGTTATGGTGAAAAATGTTACGTGATAAGCGGTCGGGCTGAGGGGGCAGTTCCGTGCCGTTTATATTTGAACAACACATATTATATAATGTTCAACGCGTAAGGCGATGTTCACCATGTGGGGAGGCCGATGGCGTGTTGAGGGCGGGGACGTCAACACACTTGCAAAATTAAGACAATTTGGTTAATCGGCAAAATGAAAAGCGCAAAAAATTCGGGATTGGGACGGGAGGGCGCTGTCAGAGTTCGCGGGCGAGGATGGCATCGATGGCGCGTGCCATGGTCCAGCGGTCGCGGTCGTGGCGGTTTTCGAGGACGATGACGCAGACGTTGTCCTCGGGGCGCTTGGCCACGTAGGCCTGGAAACCGCCGTTGTCGCCGGGGTGGTAGACTTTGACGGGCTCGCCGGGGGTGGTGTCGACGAACCAGCCGAGGCCGTACCAGGTGTTGGGGCGGCGCTGATAGTCGCAGAATTTGCTGTCTGTGACGCTAACGCGCGGGGCGTAGGCCTTGTGCAGGAGACTGTCGCCCAGGACTTTACCCGAGGCAAGAGCGCGTTCCCAGGCGAGGATGTCGCGGGCGGTGGCGTAGAGGCATCCGTCGGGGCGTGTGGCGTAGAAGGTCTCTTCGCCGTAGTCGTATTCGTTCCAGCCACCGTTACCGTCGGGGGCATAGCCGTGGGCGGCGGTGGCGGGCATTGAGTCGGGCGAGAAATATAGGGCATTCGTCATTCCGGCAGGAGAGAAGACGTGGCGGCGCTGGTAGGCCGTGAATTCCTCGCCGCTGACGTTCTCAATGACTTTCGCCAGGAGCAGGAAGGATGGGTTGAGGTAGTCGTAGGCCGTGCCGGGAGGGAACTGCGTGGCGACGACATCGTCGAAGAAGTGGACGGAGGTGGCGTCCGTAGCGTAGATGCAAGAGTCGCGGTTTGAGCGGTCGCGGGTGTCGGCGATGCCTGAGGTGTGTCCGGCGAGGTCTGCGAGGGTGACGGTGTCCCAGAGCGCGGCTTTGTAGGGGAGATAGCGCGAGGAGGGCGCCTCGATGTCAATGCGGCCCTGCTCGGCGAGCTGGAGGAGTCCGGCGACGGTGAACTGCTTGGAGACGGAGGCGAGGCAGAACAGCGTTTTCGCGGAGACGGGTGTCTGCGAGGGGAGGTCGGCCATGCCGAAATAGCGCTCGTAGAGGACGCTGTCGCCACGGGCCACGATGACGGCGCCGCCGGGCTCGGAGGCGTGGCCGCCGTAGCGTTCGAGGAAGAGTGAGTCGAGGGCTGCGGTGATGTTGGCGGAGGTGGCTGCGCAGGTGAGCAGAAGGGTGGTGGCGAGGGCTATTATTCTGGAGGTCATAGGTTTAATGAAGCGGTTTATTTGTGGAAATAAGAGGCTAACTCGGCGGCGGAGATGATGCGGAGTGTGGCGTATCCGTCGGGGGTGTAGTTGGGTGTGGATAGCCGGAAGAGGTCGGCGACGAGGGTCTGCATCTCGGCGGCGGCGAGGGGCTGGTTGTTGCGAATGGCGGCGGTGCGTGCCATGCTGAGTGCGATGCGCTGGCGCTGTTCGTCGGAGGGGTCGGCGCCGGTGTCGGTGAGGTCGCTGAGGAGGGCGAGGAGGGCCTCGCGGGGCGAGACGGAGCCTAATTCGGTGGGCACGGCGCTGATGGCCCAGGTCATGTCGCGGACGGGCTGAACGTCGAAGCCGAGCTCGCCGAGGAGTTCGAGGGCGTCGGCGAGCATTTGGTGGCGGCCGGCGTCAAGCTCGACTTCGTCAGGGAAGATGAGCTTCTGGGAGGTCATGTGGCCGGATTTGACCTGCGGGAGAATCTGCTCGTAGAGCACGCGGAGATGGGCGCGGTGCTGGTCGACGATGAGGAGTCCGGCTTTGGTGGAGGTGACGATCCAGCGGTTTTTGAGCTGGAACATGGGGGTGGCGGCGAGGGTGTCGGCGTCGAAGTCGACGGTGACGGGCGCGGCCTCGAGGGCCGCTTCGGCATCCTGCTCGTCGAGGGGCGATGAGCCTGCGGAAGAGGCGGACGTGCGGTTGAGCGAGGAGCCGGTTTCGCCCATGAAGCCCTGGTAGAGTTTCTCCCAGTTGCCGTTGTTGAGGGCTGACTGGCGCTCGCGGCGGAAGGGGGCGCGGTCTTCGGCGCTGCCGAAGAGCGAGGACTGGCGCACGCCCGACGGGGGGCGCTGCATCTCGAAATCGGGCGGCTGAATCTCAAAGGGGTTGTAGTGGGGGTCGAGTTCGTCGTTGACGGGAACGGGCGACGTGGGGGCCGCGCCCTGGAGGAGTGGCGGGATGTCGGGGACGTCGGTGGCGTTGAAGTCGATGGCGGGGCCGACGTTGTACTTGCCGAGGCTCTCTTTGACGGCCGAGGTGAGGATTTGCCACAGCATTGACTCGTCCTCGAACTTGATCTCGTGCTTCTGGGGATGGATGTTGACGTCGATGCGGTCGGGCTCGACTTCGAAGCTGATGAAGTAGTTGGGCTGGACGTCGCCGCTGATGAGGTCCTTGTAGCAGTTGAGGACGGCCTTGTGGAACATGGGATGGCGCATGTTGCGGCCGTTGACGAAGAAAAACTGGAGGGCGTTGCGCTGGCGTGCCGTGGAGGGGAGGCCGATGAAGCCGCTGATTTTGATGGAGGAGGTCTGCGTCCCGATGGGTATGAGGCCGTTCTCGACGGTGCGTCCGAAGAGCTGACCGATGCGCTGTTTCAGCGGGGCCTTGGGGAGCTGATGGATGAGGCGGCCGTCCTGGGTGAGGGTGAACTCGACGTCGGTGTTCACGAGGACGAGGCGCTCGAACTCGTGGTTGATATGTGACATTTCGACCTTGTCGGCCTTCAGGAATCGGCGGCGGGCAACGACGTTGAAGAAGAGGTTGCGCACCATGATGCTTGTGCCCGGGACGCAGACTTCGGGCTCCTGGCTTTCGACCTGGGAGGCCTTGATAATCAGGCGTGTGCCGAGCTGGTCGTCCTTGCGCATGGTGCGCATCTCGACCTCGGCGATGGCGGCGATGGAGGGGAGGGCCTCGCCGCGGAAGCCCATGGTGTGGAGGGTGAAGAGGTCGTCAGCAGAGCGTATTTTTGAGGTGGCATGGCGCGCGAAGGCGAGTCGCGCGTCGGTGGAGGACATGCCGCAGCCGTTGTCGATGACCTGGATGAGTGTCTTTCCGGCCCCTTTGATGACGATCTTCACCTGCGTGGCACCCGCGTCGATGGCGTTCTCAACCAGCTCTTTGACGGCTGAGGACGGGCGCTGGATGACCTCGCCGGCGGCAATCTGGTTGGCCACCGAGTCAGGCAAGAGTTTTATGACATCCATAGGGGTATAAGGAGTTGGGAGTTAAGGGGTTGTAGACTATTATGACACACATTCGGAGGGCAACACGCGGCCGGGATAGGCCTCGAGGGCGTGGCGCAGAACGGTGATGGCGCGGGCGAGTTCGCTCTTCTCGAGGACGTAGGCCATGCGCACTTCGTTGCGGCCCATGCCGGGAGTGGTGTAGAAGCCGGAAGCGGGGGCCATGAAGATGGTCTCGCCCTCGTATTCGAACTCATCGAGACACCATTTGCAGAATTTGTCGGCATCGTCGACCGGGAGGCGCACGACGGTGTAGAACGCGCCCATGGGGATGGGGGTGTAGCAGCCGGGAATCTTGTTGAGCTGGTCGATGAGGAACTTGCGGCGCTCGACATATTCGTTGTAGGTGGCCAGCATGTACTCGCGCGGGGTGTCGATGGAGGCCTCGGCAACAATCTGGCCCAGGAGGGGCGGCGAGAGGCGCGCCTGGCAGAATTTCATGACGTTCTCCTTGAGCTTGGCGTGCTTGGTGATGAGCGCGCCGATGCGTATGCCGCACTCGTTGTAACGTTTTGAGACAGAGTCGATAAGCACCACTTTGTCCTCGATGCCGGGGAGATGGAAGGCGGAGATGTAGGGTGCGCCCGTGTAGCAGAACTCGCGGTAGACCTCGTCGGAGAAGAGGAAGAGGTCGTGCTTGAGGACCAGGTCGCGAATCTGGAGCATCTCCTTCATCGTGTATAGGTAGCCCGTGGGGTTGTTGGGGTTGCAGATCAGAATGCCCTTTGTGCGCGGGGTTATCAGCTCCTCGAACTTCTCGACAGGAGGCAGTTCGAAGCCGTCGTCGATGGAGGACGGAATCGTGACGATCTTGGCTCCGGCGCTGATGGCAAAGGCCATGTAGTTGGCATAAGCGGGCTCGGGCACGATGATTTCGTCGCCGGGGTCGAGGCATGCCATGAAGGCAAAGAGGACGGCCTCGGAGCCGCCGGCGGTGACGATGATGTCGTCGACGTCGACCTCGATGTTAAAGCGGTGATAGTAGTCGCGCAATTTTCTGCGCAGGGAGAGGAGGCCGTCAGAAGGGCTGTATTCCAGTACCTTACGGTCGATATTGCGAAGCGCTTCGAAGGCCTCGGGCGGTGTGGGGACATCGGGCTGACCGATGTTCAGACGATAAACCTTGACGCCGCGCTCCATGGCCTTGACGGCTAAGGGCACGAGCCTGCGGATGGGGCTTGCGGGCATCTCATCGCCGCGCTTTGAAACTGTTGGCATATATATTAATGAATAAGAGAAATAATGTGTAACATGAGGACATCCGGCGGGCGCCCACAGAAAGGTGACGGCCGAGGAGTGTCGGGCGATTTGCCCGGGTAAGCAGTCGGCTATGCGCCGGGCAGCGTTTGATTCGCACTGCAAAGGTACAGAAAAATAGTTGAATAAACGCTCAGTGCGGGCAAAAAAAGTGGATAAAAGCGCCGAAGACTGCATGCGACCACGGCTCTTTCATTTAAATTAAAAATGTGAGCAGACCTTCCCTTACCCGATTCAGCGCGAATCGGGTAATCCATTATATCTGTATTTCAGCGTTTTAA
>SFOH01000060.1 GCA_004552485.1 Bacteroidales bacterium
GGGAGGATTGCTCTGAGTAGTTGGTCTGGTTTCATTTTGCAAAGATAACACTATACTCTGACATCTTCCCCACCCACCGGAAAAATCCGCTGACCCCAACTTGCAGAGCCTCACGCAGATGTATGAATATAGACCATCGCCGCGCTCACGCGTGTGCGATGGTGAATATACATATCCACTTTGGCATCTACCGATTGCTGATCCTTGACTCCAATTTGAAATTTACCAGATTTCTATGCGTCAAGAAAGAGCGTCGAGTAAACGCTTTCCATTATGTATTTGCCGACCCGCCCACGTTGCCCATGGCCGGGGTTGGCTCAGTAAAGCTTTGCCTCAGCCTTCGGCGGTCTGCGTGACGGTCTGCACCCGCAAAGATAATAATTATTTGCGAAAGTGGAGCTATTAAATACCAAAAAAATCGGTTTTGGTGTCAGGCCGCCCCATGAAAAAATTCTGAAAAAATCTGAAAAGGTTTTGAAACGCGCGCCGGGGCGGGAAGGCGGGGGAGGGCAGAAGCGGAGGGAGGGCGGGCGGGCGAGCGCGGGGGGCACGGTGGGGCGCAGGGAGGTGCGGGCCGGAGGGGGGTCAGGGATTTTTGAGGCGGAGGGCGGTGGCTTTGAGGTGGGGGAGGCGGACGCGGGCGAGGGGGGAGGCGGCGGTGAGGCGGCGGAAGGCGGCGGTGCCGAGGGCGAGGCAGTCGTCGAGGGTGAGTTGAGCGGCGGGGTGGGTGGTGAGCATCTCGGGGAGGAGGGTGAGGGGCGCGGCGTGGGCGTGGGGGCAGGCGAGGCGGCAGGCGTCGCAGCCGAAGAGGTTGCCGTCGAGGGGGATGTCGGCGGGGATGTCCGTGCGGCTTTCGATGGTGAGGTAGCTGAGGCACCGGCGGCAGTCGAGGGTGCCGTCGCCGCGGAGGGCGTGGGTGGGGCAAGCGTCGATGCAGCGGCGGCATGTGCCGCAGCCGGGGCCGCTGTAAGGCTCTGAGTATGTGTCGCTTTCGCCGGTCCATAGGATTGTGGCGATGAAGAAAGCGGCACCGGCGCCGGGGACGGTGAGCTGGCCGTTGCGGCCGCAGAATCCAAGGCCGGCCTCCCGGGCCCAGTAGCGTTCGCGCAGGGGCGCGGAGTCGGTGCAGATGCGTGTCAGTCCGCCGTAAGTGTCTGCCAACCATTGGCATACGGGCGCAAGGCGTTCGCGCACGAAGATGTGGTAGTCGCGACCGCGGGCGTAGGCGGCGATGCGCGGGGCGGGGCGGTCGGGGAGGTCGTCGGGGGTGTGGTAGTTGAAGAGGCAGACGATCATCGAGCGGGCGCCGTCGAGCAATAGGCGCGGGTCGCGGCGCAGCGCGTCGTTGCGCTCGATCCACTGCATGTCGGCGTGACAGCCCCGGCGGCGCCACTCCTGCAGGCGCGCCATCTCGGCGTCGGGGACGGGGCGGGCGCGGACGATGCCGGCGCTGTAGGCTCCGGCGGCTTTAACGTGCTCTATGACAGTGGCGTACGGCGCGGTCATTGGCCCAGGGGAAGTAGCGTGAAGCCGTTCGCGAGCAGCCATTCGATGGCTTGGGGAAGCACGGGGAGCATGCGGTCGCGGGCTTTGAGCGAGTCGTGGAAGACGATGATGGAACCGTCTCGGGCATAGCGTTTTACGTTGTCGAGGACGCGCTCAGGGGTGAGCTTGCTGTTGTAGTCGCGGGTGATGACGTCGTACATTACGACGTTGTAGCGCTGGTTGACGGTGCGCATCTGTATGCGTTTCATCAGGCCGTGGGGCGGTCGGAAGAGTCGCGAGCCGATGAGCTCGTCGGCGTCGGCGATGTTGCGGGCGTAGGTGCGCCAGGTGCATTTGATGCCCTGGATGTGCTTCATGGTGTGGTTGCCTACGGCGTGGCCGCGGCGGCGCACTTCGTCGAGGAGCTCGGGGTGGCGCGCCACGTTGTCGCCGACCATGAAGAAGGTGGCCTTGACGTTGTAGCGGTCGAGGATTTCGAGGACGGCGGGGGTGACCTCGGGGATGGGGCCGTCGTCGAAGGTGAGGTATGCGGCCTTTATTCCGGGGCGGTTAATACGCCATATCGCCTCCGGGAAGAGGAGGCGATACAGCATAGGGGGTTGTTCAATAAACATTCACTCAGCGGGTTAAGTGAGAGGGATCGGACGGCGGGAGGCTCAGCGTGCGATGCGGCGCCACTCGTCGACGGAGATGCCCATGCGGCGGGCGGCCTCGTTGGTGCGCGTCTTCAGCGACTTGCCGGGGAGGTATACGCGGTGAAGCTCGCGGAGCTGGAGGGCGTAGGCGGCATAGTCGGCGAACTGCGAGTCGGAGTCGGCCAGTTTCTTGAGTTCGTCCTCAGTGTAGTCGGAGAGGTAAACCCAGTTGTAGACATACTGACCGATGCCGGTGTTGCAGGTGTCGTCGAGGATGAGCAGATGCTCTTCGGGGGCACCGGCTTTGACCATTGCCTGGCGCAGGTCGAGGTAGTTGAGGAAACCGACGGCCAGCTCGGGGAAGGCGAAGGACTGGCGCATCTCGCCGCCGAGCGAAGCGCGTGTCCCGGCGTCGAGGCTCGAGGCATAGCGGAGCATCTTGCCGTAGCGCGAGATGACCTCGTTGTTGGCCTGCTGAGCGGCCTTGAGGTCGGCGGCATTGCCGGTGAGGCTGTACAGGCGGCAGAGCGTGGTTGCGCGCTCGAGGTCGATGTAGGTCTCATAGGGCACGGTTGCGGCGGGCATGCGGGTGTCCATCTCCTTGATGAGGCGGCGTGCCATGTCAGCCTTGGTGGCGGGCACGGGCTCTTTCTTGGAGCGGGCGAAGTCCTGGGCCCACTTGGAGGCGGGACGGTCGGCTTCGATGAGCAGGTCGTTGACAACGTCGATGATGGCCAGGCGCATGGACGAAATCATGCGGTGGACGGTCTCGTCGATGTAGATGTCCTTGCCGCTGTCGAGGCCGCCCCAGCGGTAGCGCTCCATGATGTTGCGGTAGGCTTTGTCGGCGAGGGGCGAGGGCGAGCCGCCCTTGTCCTGGAAGGGGGTGACCATCTTGGCGATACCTGTGTTGTAGAGGTAGGGCGTGAAGCTCATGTAGTTGTCGTTGGAGACGGTGGAGGCGAAGTAGACGGGACGCTTCCATCCGCCGGCGGCGCTGTTGGCGATGATGTCGTAGGCGAGGGTTCGCTTCAGACCTGCCGAGGAGCCGATGCCGGCGGGGTCGAGGTTCATGAAGTAGCCGATCTGCGGGTCGTAGGAGTCGGGCAGGCGGCCGAAGGTCTTGAGCGTTGCCACGCTGTCGAGGGGAACGTAGACGTTGGGGTAGCGCAGGACGAAGTCGACGTCGGCGCCGGCCTCGGCGAACTTGGTGGCCTTGCGGGTGTCACGGGCCTCGCGGCCGCGCGAGTACATGTCCTTGAGGGCGACCTCGGCGGTCACGATGGTGTCTTCGAGGGCTGGGTCGGGTTTGACGCGCATCCAGAAGCTCTCGTACTCATAGTCCTGCGGCGTGGCGTACATGGGCACGGGCTTGGCCGTGTAGGACGGGCGCTTCAGCTGGTTGGCATACCAGTCCGTTGCGAGGTATTCGAGGTTCACGACCTTCACGTCGGGGCGCACGCCTTCGACCTCCTGGGCATACCAGAGCGGGAAGGTGTCGTTGTCGCCGTTGGTGAAGATTATGGCGTTGTCGTCGAGCGAGTTGAGATAGTTCATGCCGAAGTCGCGGGCGGTGTAACGTCCGCTGCGGTCGTGGTCGTCCCAGGTCTGGGACACCATCTGCAGGGGCACGAGCAGAGCCACGGCGAAGGCCACGGCGGCGCAGGCCCACGACTGGCCGTTGCTCAGAGGTTTGCCTTCCTTGACGACGTTGCCCTGCTTGTCGCGCTTGACCAGGCCGTTGGAGACGGCGCGGAGCAGCCAGCGCAGGCAGTGGGCGAGGGCGGGGATGCCAAGGCCCATCCATATTGCGTAGGCGTAGAACGAGCCGGCGAAGGCATAGTCGCGTTCGCGGGGCTGGCCGGGCGTCTGGTTCAGGTAGAGGACGATGGCGACGCCGGTCATGAAGAAGAGGAAGAAGATGACCCAGAACTGCTCGATGCCGCGGTTTTCGCCGCCGCGGTGACGTGCCATCGACTGCCAGAGCAGGCCGATGAGACCCAGGAGCAGGGGCAGCATGTAGAAGACGTTGTGGCCCTTGTTGCCGGCGCCGAATTCGTCGGGCAGCTCGCTCTGGTCGCCCAGGCGGGCGTTGTCGATGGCGGGAATGCCCGAAATCCAGTTGCCGAGATGGGGCTCGCCGTTACCCTGAAGGTCGTTCTGGCGGCCGGCGAAGTTCCACATGAAGTAGCGCCAGTACATGTGGTTGAGCTGGTAGTTGAAGAAGTAGCGGAGGCTGGGACCGAAGCCCATCTTCCAGCCGGAGGGACGGTAAGGAACCACGTTGCCTTCGGAGTCGGTGTAGGTGCCCATGTCGAAGTCCTGGGTGTTGTTGAGGTAGGGCTCAACCTCGTTGGCGGGAGCGTAGCCGGCCTGGCGCCAGCGCTCGAGCAGGGCTACGGGAATCTGCTCGAAGTCGGGATTCTCGTAGACGGCCCAGCTCTTGTAGTTCTTGACGTGCTGGGGCAGCGAACTGTAGATGCGGGGGAAGAGCATCATCACGTCCGAGGAGTATTCGTACTCGGGATGCGACACTTCCTTGACATAACGGTCGGGCTCGCCGGCCTTGGTCTTCACGACCTTGGTGTAGAGCTGCTGGTCGTGGCTGACGGGCATGCCGCCGTCGTAGACGACGCCGTTGATGGGGCTGGTGACGGGGTAGCCCTTGTCATCGACCTGGTAGACGAAGAGGGGAGCGCCGTTCTCGTCCTGGCCGGCATACTGGGGCTGGGCCAGCTCCTCGGCCACGGTCTGGCCGTAGATGAGGGGACGGTCGCCGTACTGCTCGCGGTTGAGGTACGAAGCCAGGGCGAAGACATTGTCGGGGGCGTTCTGGTTCATGGGCGTGTCGGCGCTGGAGCGGATGAGCAGCAGCGCGTAGGAGCTGTAGCCGATGAAGATGACGAAGATGCTCCACACGCTCACGCTGAAGATGCGCACGGGAATCTTCTTGCACAGGCCGAAGAGGTAGACGCCCAGGGCCACGATGAGCACGAAGGGAATCAGCCAGCTGTGGCCGATGAAGGGCATGCCCGAGAGGATGACGCTCAGGAAGGTGCCGATGAGGATGTTCGTGCGCGAGGTCTGGCGGTAGAGCGAATAGAGCGTCCACACGAAGACGGCCACGGTGAGCAGGGCGTAGACGATTACGCCGCTGTTGTAACCCATGCCGAGCACGTTCACGAAGAAGAGCTCAAAGCGCTGTGCCACAGAGATGAAGCCCGGGACGAGACCGTAGAGGATGAGGGCCACGAGCACGAACGAGAGCAGCAGTGCGAGCAGGCTCCCCTTGAGCGTCGCATTCTTGGTCTTGCGGTAGTAGAAGACCAGGACGATGGCGGGCACGCAGAGAAGGTTGAGCAGGTGCACGGCGATGGAGATGCCTATGACATAGGCGATTAGGATGAGGTAGCGGTCGGAGTGGGGCTGGTCGGCGCGGTTCTCCCATTTGAGGATGAGCCAGAACACGAGGGCTGTGCAGAACGATGAGAATGCGTAGACCTCGCCCTCGACGGCCGAGAACCAGAATGTGTCGGACCAAGTGTAGCCCAGGGCAGCGCAGAGGCCGGCGCCCATGATGAGCAGCATCTGACGCGGCGAAACCTCGCTGCCGTCCTTGACGATGAGGCGGCGTGTGAGGTGGGTCACCGTCCAGAAGAGCAGGAGGATGGTGCCCGCGGAGAGCAGCGCCGACATCGAGTTGACGGCGATGGCCGCATTCTGTGCCGTGCCGCCGAAGAGCGTCACGAAGAAGCGTGCGGTGAGCATGAAGATGGGGTTGCCCGGCGGGTGACCGACTTCAAGCTTGTATCCTTGGGTGATGAACTCGGGACAGTCCCAGAAGCTGGCGGTGGGCTCGAGAGTGAGCAGGTAGGTGACTGCCGCAATCACGAAGCAGAGCCATCCCAGCGAGTTGTTGATGATGTTGTATCTCTTCATCGGAGAAATTTAAACGTTTGCGATAATATATATGTACGCGCCCGCGCGAGGGGCGGGCCATATAACTGACAAAGGTAACACAAAGGAGCGAAACGGGCGGTGTTTTTAAGTTTAATTAACGCACCGCCGGCGCCTCATTTCTTCTCGCCGCCGCCCTTGGGGCCGGCGGAGGGAGCAGCGTTGCCGCCGCCGTTATTGCCGTCGCCGCCCTTGTGGCCTTTGTGGCGCGAGCGGCGCCAGCGGTTGCGCGACTTCTTGGCGCCCTCGCCGTTCGGGGCGTTCTCGGGAGCGGATTGGGGAGCGGCCTCGGCTTGCGGTTTGTCGGCCTGGGGTTTGTCGGAATGTGGACGTGAAGCGCCGCCTTCTTTGTCGTGACGCTTGGCGGCGCGGGTCTTGGGACCGTGGCCGCCGCGGCCCGAACCGCCGCGCTTGCCGCGACCGCCGCGAGAGCGTCCGTTGCCGGCGTATTCTTCTTCATCGCCCTCACGGTCGCCGCCGCTCATGCCTTCCGGGAGCTCGCCGCGTTTCACGCGAATCTCCAGAAAGCGCTCTATGTCAGCGAATTTGCGGCGCTCGCGCGGACCCACAAAGGTCACGGCGCGACCTTCGGCGCCGGCGCGGGCCGTGCGTCCCACGCGGTGGACATAGTCCTCGGCCTCGTGGGGAACGTCGTAGTTGACGACCATTGTGATGTCGTCGATGTCGATGCCGCGCGCCACGATGTCCGTGGCCACGAGGATGTCGACGCGTCCGGCGCGGAAGTCGAGCATGACGCGGTCGCGGTCGGCCTGTTCGAGGTCGGAGTGAATCTCGGCCACGTTGAAGTGGGCGCGGCGCAGCTCGCGTGCCAAGTCCTTGACCTTCAGCTTTGAAGAGGCGAAGACGATGACGCGCTTGTTGGGGCCGGTCTGGAAGAGGTGGCGCAGCAGGGGCGTTTTCTGCGTCTCGTTGATGATGTAGACGCTCTGGTCGATGTTTTCGCCGGGTTTGGAGACGGCGAGCTTCACCTCGGCGGGGTCGCGGAGGATGTTGTTGGCCAGGCGCTGAATCTTGTCGGGCATGGTTGCGGAGAACATGAGCGTCTGACGGTTCTCGGGGAGGTGCTTCACCACCTGCATGATGTCGTCGTAGAAGCCCATGTCGAGCATGCGGTCGGCCTCGTCGAGGACGAAGAACGAGACCTTGGAGAGGTCGACGTAGCCCATCTGCAGGTGCGCGAGGAGGCGTCCGGGGGTGGCGATGACCACGTCGGCGCCGAGTTTGAGGCCGCGCTGCTGCTGTCCGAAGGTCTTGCCGTCGGTGCCGCCGTATACGGCGACGGAGCTGATGGGGAGGAAATAGCTGAAGCCTTCCATCTGACGGTCGATCTGCTGGGCCAGCTCGCGCGTGGGAGCCATGACAACGCAGTTGATGGCGTCGGTGGGAGCGTTTTCGGTGTATAGTTTGCTGATGACGGGGAGCAGGTAGGCCGCCGTCTTGCCCGTGCCGGTCTGGGCGCAGGCGATGAGGTCACGGCCCTCCAGCACATAGGGGATGGCCTGTTCCTGGATGGGCGTGCACTCGTCGAAGTGCATGTCATATAATGCGTCAAGCACCTCATCACTGAGGTCTAAATCTTCAAATCGCATAAGTAGTGTTTCTGTTGATAGTCAAGTCGATACGTGGCGCCGGTCATCGCTCCTCGGGATGCTTGAGATAGTACTGCTCAAGCATGGTGTGGAGGTTGAAGTAGTAGTCCTGGGTCTCGTTGCCGTTCTTGTTGCTGACGGTGAGTTTGTCGAAGTAGGGAGGCTGGAACTGCTGGTTTGTGACCGAGCCGCCGCTGAGGTTGAAGAACTCGAACTCGTGGCGGGGATAGACGACCACCCATGCCGTTTCGGGCTTGGTGCCGTCGCCGCTGCGGGCGATGGTCATGAGAATCTTGTCGAGCTTGCGGCGCCAGATTTTGGCCAGGTTCACCTTGCGGTTCTGCTCGAGCACGTAGACGCGGTACATGAGCTGGCGCAGGTCGAGGGGATTGTCCTGGATGGCCTTGAGCGAGAGCGTCTCGATCTCTTTCTTCTCTTTGCCGGTGAGGTGCTCCTGCTTGAGGTAGAGGTGCTCCAGGTTCTTGGCCTCGTCCTTGTAGGGGCTTTCGCGGTAGGGGTTGTAGTCCTCCTGGAACATCGTGCCGTAGTAGAAATATTCGTATTCCTTGTCGGTCATGACTGTGTCGTTGCTCATGAACATGTCGAGCAGGCGCGTGTAGTTGAGTTCGGAGGCGGGGTCGGTAGTGGCCTTGCGGATGGCCTCCATGTCCGGGGCCTCGGCCATGGCGGAGAAGCCGGCGGTGAGGAGAGCTATGATAATGAGAAGGCGTTTGATCATACGGGGTTGTTGAAATAGAAGATTAGATGGAGAAGAGAGATGGCCACCATCGAGACGGTGACCGCCACTGGCAGGCCTTTGGCCGCCGTGTAGTTGAAGAACTGTCGGGAGGGGAAGTTCATGGCCCGGCCCGCGTGAGTGTTGCTGAAGGCGATAGCGCCGAGGACGGCACCGACCAGGGCGCCGATGATGACGCCTGCGGCGGAGTTGAGAATCATGCCCACGGCGGCGGCGGTGATGCAGGCGCCGCTGATGAAGGGCACGCCCTTGGTGCTCAGCGATATGTTGCGCGGGAGCATGACGCGGATGCCGATGACGATGGCCACGGCGATGGCCCAGAACACCAGGTCTTTGACGCCCAGGCCCGAGGCGCCGGAGAGCCACACCGCCGACATTGCGCCGTAGCTGATCACCGACGAGGGCCACTTGGGCAGGAACGTGGCCACGAGGGCCAGCATAGCCAGGCCTCCGAAGAGAATCAGTGATATGAGCATGAGCGTGTTCATCGCGGTGAAAAGTTGGTCCTTTTTTTCTGTGTTTTCTGTGAGCTGCGGGGCGCGCCGGAGCAACCGCCATACATATATAATATACGAGAGCGCGTACACTATATTTTATGGCCGGGGCGCAATAGACCACAAAATTAACAATTTTACAGGCTTCGGCCGCTGTCGGATAACACTTTTTATAATTTATTTTGCTTTATCAACCTATGCCGCGGCGCCATCCGGGCCTGCGTCGGGCACCCCGCGGGCGGCGCCGGATAGCGAAATTCTGAAATGTTCATTAAAAAAAGCGTCTAAATTGCTGAGATTGTGAAAAAAATTCGTATATTTGCAGGCTGAAAATTGTGTCAACTAACGGTTTTTGCTCATAAACGACGGTTCATGAGCCTGCTGTTAGTTGAGATTTCAGCGCATAAACGCCTGCCTGTCAGTGTGTTGCGAAATAAGATGAAAACCCCGGCGCTAACGTGCCGAAACCCCTTAACCCCTCGGTCAGGGCATCCCGGCTGTCGCCCGCCAATCAGTCATACAACGAAAAAGAAATAAATAATCAAATAACTATCATTCTTAAAAATCAATGAACAGCAAAGGAAAAATAGGTAGTATCCTGGCCGGCTGCATTGCCGTGCTCATGGTGCTTGTATGCGCCTTCTACCTCTCCTTCACATTCGTGAACAACAGCTATGAGGATGAAGCGGTGGCCTACGCCCAGAAGATGTCGGCCAACGCCAAGAATCCCGACGAGGCCTACAACCTGGCCTACCAACAGTACCTTGAGAGCAAGGGCGAAGAGTCCGTTTACCTGGGCTACACCCTTGATGAGATTCGTCCCTGGGGTGTGAACCTCGGCCTTGACCTGAAGGGCGGTATGAACGTGATCCTGCAGGTGGACATGCCCGACATGCTCAGCCGTATGTCGACCACCGGCAACGACTCGACATTCACCTCCGTGCTCGCCGCCACTGACGCTGCCGTGAAGGCCGACCCCTCGAACGGCGACTATGTGGGCACATTCATCAAAACCTACCGCCAGCGCCAGCCCAACGTTGACCTGAGCGTCGTCTTCCCCGACATCAAACAGGGCTCGAACGACAACCAGGCCACCGACGCTCTGCGCAACAAAGTGCGCGAGATGGTGAACACCTCCGCCACCCAGACCCTGCGCAAACGTATCGACCAGTTCGGCGTTGTATCGCCCAACATCCAGGTGCTCCAGGGCAACGACGGTCAGATTCTGCTCGAGCTCCCCGGCGTGAAGGACCACCAGCGCGTGCGCGACCTGCTTCAGAAGTCCGCCGCACTCGAGTTCTTTGAGACATACAACCAGAATGAAGTCGCTCCCGAGCTGCAGGCTATCGTAGCTGCCGGCGACTCCACCAACAGCACCGCTCCCCTGGCCAAAGTGCTCGCACGCGGCCAGAACGGCGCCGGATACTGCATCGTCGGCTATGCCGCCGACAAAGCCGAGATGGCTGCCGCCGACTCTGTCCTCGCCAGCCCCAAGGTGAAGGCTATCCTCGACGGCAAAGAGATGTCGCTGAACTGGGGCGTTAAGCCCGACGTTCGCACCGACCGCAACGGCAACGAGGTCAACAACGGCTATGCCCTGTATGCCCTCCACCTCACCAACGGCGGCCCCGCCCTCGACGGCGAAGTTGTCACCGACGCCCGCGCCGACCAGAACACCAACAAACTCTCCAACGAACTGGAAGTTTCCATGACCATGAACGGTGAGGGCGCCCGCGACTGGGAGCGCATCACCGCCGCCAACAAAGGCCGCGCCGTGGCCATCGTCCTCGACGGCCTGGTTTACTCCGCACCTAACGTGAACGACGCCATCTCCGGCGGTCGTTCCTCAATCACCGGCAACTTCGACGTCGACGAGGCCAATGACCTTGCCAACGTCCTCAAAGCCGGTAAGATGAAAGCAAAAGTTGTCATCATCTCCGACATGGTGATCGGCCCGTCGCTGGGTCAGCAGGCCATCGACGCCGGTATGATTTCATTCGTAGTGGCCCTCGTGCTGCTCATGATTTTCATGTGCGCCTTCTACGGCCTCATCCCCGGCCTCATCGCCAACCTCTGCCTCATCTTCAACCTCTTCTTCACATTCGGCATCCTCGCTTCCTTCCAGGCCGTGCTCACAATGTCCGGCATCTGCGGTATTGTCCTCTCGCTCGGTATGGCCGTTGACGCCAACGTGCTCATCTTCGAGCGCGCCAAAGAGGAGATGCGCGCCGGCAAGGCCCCCAAGATGGCCATCGCCGACGGTTACTCAAACGCCTTCTCCGCTATCTTCGACTCCAACTTGACATCTATCATCACCGGCGTCATCCTGCTCTTCTTCGGAACAGGTCCCATCAAGGGCTTCGCCACCACGCTCATCATCGGTATCGTCTGCTCGTTCTTCACAGCCGTTTACCATCGCTCTTGCTCTCATCATCACCTTCGTAGGCTCGCTCGTATGGCGTGGCCTCAACCAGGGCATCGACTTCTCCGGCGGTCGCAACTATGTTGTCAAGTTCGACAACCCCGTCAACACCGAGGAAGTCCGCGAGGTGCTCGTTCCCGAGTTCCCCAACTCAACCGTCTCTGTTATCACCATCCAGAGCTCCAACCAGATCCGTATCTCCACCAACTACAAGATCAACGAAGAGGACCAGGGCACCGAGAAGGAAATCACCGACAAGATGCGCAACGCCCTCACCAAGCTGAACAACACCAAGAGCGGCAGCGCCAAACTGTGGAATAGGTCCTACCGTGGCCTCTGACATGCGCACCGACGCCTACATCGCCGTGGGCCTGGCCATCATCGCTATGTTCCTCTACATCCTCGTGCGTTTCCGCAACGTCGCCTTCTCCGTTGGCGCCGTATGCGCCGTGGCCTTTACAGCCTTCGCCATCATTGGCTTCTACTCCCTGTTCTGGGGCGTGTTCCCCTTTGCAATGGAGATTGACCAGAGCTTCATAGCCGCCATCCTGACCGTCATCGGTTACCAGATTAACGATACCGTGGTAGTCTTTGACCGTATCCGTGAGAACGCGGTGACACCATCCGCAGCTTCGTGTTCGCAATGATTCTCGGTGTGGTAGTAGGCACCATGGCCACCCTTTTCGTGGCCACCCCCGTCGCCTACCTCATCAACCGTGGCCGCGAGAAGAAAGCCGCCAAGCGCGTCGCCGCCTGAGGACAGTCCCGTCCCACAATCCCTGACCACTCTCATTCCCTGAGATAATCCCCGCAGCGGGAGCGC
>SFOH01000061.1 GCA_004552485.1 Bacteroidales bacterium
TAGTCGACGCTGAGAGTGCCGGTGATGGGTGAGAGCGCGGGGATGGTGACGGTGCGCGACTGGTCTTCGACGAGAGTAACAGTCTGACTGTTAGGACGGTGCCCGGAGAGGCGGCCTTCGACGACATAGGTGTCGGCGTAGAGCTCGCCGTTCCAGCGGTCGGTGCCACGGCTGATTTCGTTGATGAAGATTTCGGTGCCGGGGGTGGTGGTGGTCACGGTCAGACGCGGCTTGACAGAGCGGAGGACGATGGTGCGCATCACCTTTTGGTCGGCGATGGTGACTGTCTCTTCGTGGGGGGCATAGCCGGTGGCGGTGACGCGGAAGGTGTGTGTGCCGGCGGGGAGAAGTTTGCTGGCGATGCCGTTTTCGAGGGGGAGCTCGGCGCCGTCAACGGTGGCGTGTGCGGAGACGGGCGTCACCTGCAGGGCCAGGAAATTCTGTTTCTTGCGCTGCGGTGCGGCCGTGCCCGCGGGCTGCGGGGCCTCGAGCGTCAGCACGTATGTGACGCCGCTCTTCAGCGGTTCGGGGAAGTCGTACATGAGGGGCAGAAACGAGCGGCCGATGATCTTCACCATCTTTGTGCCGGACGCCATATACACCCAGTACTCGCTGCCGTGCGCCTCGACGTCGCCGATGACATTGCCCTGGAAATCGACGCCGTCGCCCACAATCTGCACCTTCACCACGGCACATTTCACGCCGTTGAGGTCCTTGCGTGCATACTTCTGCGCGGTCAGGTCCATGCCTGCCTCGCCAAAGCTTTCGACCGTGACTTTCTGCGCGGCTGCGCTCACGGCGCACGTCACCGCCAACAATATCAATAGAAACAGTTTCTTCATACGGATTGCGATTTCTTTTTGCAAAGGTAAGAACTTATTTAACAATGCGCAAGCCCCGCGCCGCCAATTGTGTCAACCCCCGCGCTTTTTTGACGAATCCCCCCTCCCCGCGTACGAACCGCTCCGCCCTCGCCGCGCCGGTAACGGAAACGCGCCCGGTGCCGGGGGAGGGGCAACGGGCGCGGGTATTGGGGGGACCGGCTACGCAAGCCGGGCGGGGAGGGCGGGGGGGGGATCAGTCTTCGTCGTAGTAGGGGATGCCGGCGATGCGGAGGTTGTTGGCCTGGAGGAAGCCGAGGATTTCGTCGCGGACGCGGCCGGGCTCGACGTCGTTCTCGATGCGGCGCATGGCGTTGAACAACGATGTCTGGGTCTGGTAGATGTGGCGGTAGGCTTTGGCGGCGTCCTCGATCTCGGCAGGCGAGAAGTGGTCTTTGCGGCCCATGAGCATGGCGTTGACGCCGTAGTAAACGGCGGGATTGTGGGCCATGATGATGAAGGGCGGGATGTTGTTGGAGACGCGTGTGCCGCCTTTGACGAACACCCACTTGCCGACGTGGATGCCTTCGTTGAGGATGACGGCGTTGGAGAGGATGCAGCACTCGTCGACGTGGACGCCGCCGGCGAGTTTGACGCCGTTGCCGAGGACGGTGCGGCCGGCGATGACGCTGTCATGGCCGATGTGGCTCTCGGCCATGATGAAGTTTTTGTCGCCGATGCGCGTGCCGCCTTCGTGGTCGATGCCGCGGTTGATGATCACCTGCTCGCGGATGGTGTTGTCGTCGCCGATGTAGCAGTAGGTGAATCCGCCTTTCCAGCGGAAGTCCTGGGGGTCGGCGCCGACGACGGCACCCTGGAAGACGCGGTTGTTGCGGCCCATGCGTGTGCCGCGGATGATTGAGGCATAGGGCATGATTTCGCAGCCGGGGCCGATCTCCACGTCTTTGTCGATGTAGGCGAAGGCATGAATCTTGACATCGTCGGCGATTTTGGCCGAGGGGTCAACATGAGCTAATTTACTGATCATGGTATATCATTTTTAGGGTTTCACGAATTAGCGGCCGCCGCCCATGGCCTGGTAGAGGTTGATGACTGCCTGGATGCGGGTGAGGTCGGTGCTGATGCGGTTGGTCTGGGCGGAGAGGAGGCTCTGCTGTGCGGTGAGCACTTCGAGGTATGTGCCGTTGCCGTAGATGAGGAGGTCGTTGGTGTATTCGACGGCCTTCTCGAGGTCGCTGACCTGAGCGTCGAGGTGGACTTTGCGCTCGCCGGCTTTTTCGTAGACGGTGAGGTAGTCGCTGACTTCGCCGGCGGCGGCGAGGACGGCCGACTCAAAGGCGCTGAGGGCGAGCTTCTGCTGGAGCTTGGCGGCTTCGAGGCGTGCCTTGTTCTGTCCGCGTGTGAAGATGGGGGCCACGAGCGAGCCGGCGAGGTTGAGGAACCACTTGCCGGGGTTGACGACCATCGAGCCGAGCGAGTTGGTGTATCCGCCGTTGGCTGTGATGGTGAGCGCGGGATAGAATGCGGCGCGGGCGATGTTGGTGGTGTAGTAGGCCTGAGCCATTCCCATCTCGGCGGCGTGGACGTCGGGGCGCATGGCCAGGTACTGCATGGGCACGCCCTGGACGATGACGTTGGGGACGGTGAGTGTGGCGTCGGCGCTGACTTCGAAGTGCTGGGGCATGGTGTTGAGCAGCAGCGACATGGTGTTGTCGAGCTGTCGTCGGGTGACTTCGAGCTGGGTGATGGATGCGAGGACGGAGCGGTAGTTGGCGTCGGACTGTACGACGGCGGCTTCGGTGACGTTGGAGCCTTCTTTGAGGGCTTTCATTGTCTCTACGCTCTTCTGCCAGAGGAGGGCTGTGCTGCGCGAGAGGCGGAGCTGTGCCTCGATGGCGGCGATGGAGTAGTAGCAGTTGGCGACGCCGGCGATGAGCTGTGAGCGGACGGCCTGGACGTAGTCTTCGGCGCGGGTGACGGCGATCTCACTGCTGCGTTTGTTATTGAGGTTCTTGCCGAAGATGTCGGCCTCCCAGCTGACGGTTGCGGCGGGGATGGTGTAGGTCTTCGACCAGTCGCCGTAGGGCGATGCCATGCCTATTTTGCCGAGGGCGCCCTGTCCGGAGAGGGAGACTGAGGGGAGGTTGGCGAGTTTGGCGCCTTTGAGCTGGGTCTGGGCGATCTCGACGTTTGTGCGCGCATCGTTGAGGTTAGAGTTGTTGACGAGGGCGCGGTTGATGAGGTCGGCGAGGACGGGGTCGGTGAAGACCTGCTCCCAGAGGAGGTTTCCGAAGGCGCCGTTCTCGTACTGGGTGGAGTCGTTGCGCACCTCATAGTAGGCGGCGGTGAGGGCCGTGTTCTGCGGCGTCTCGTATTCCTTGTAAAGCCCGCACGAGGTGGCAGCCGTCCCGATGAGGACGGTGCCAACCGTGAGGATTACGGCTTTCTTGAGTTTCATATAGGGTTTTAAAGTCGTGAATTAAAGCGTGTTAATGGGTTAGTCTTCTTCCTCGTCGGCGGTTGAGGCGAACTGTTTGAGCTCGTTGCCGATGGTGCCGCCGACTTCCTCATCCTGGAACTTGATGGGGGTGATCTTCTCGTTGAGGTACTGGAAGGCCACGAACATGGCGGGGACGATGAGCACCTGGAGGATCATGCCGATGAGCATGCCGCCGATGGAGCCGGCGCCGAGGGCGCGGTTGCCGTTGGCGCCTACGCCGTGGGCGAACATCATGGGCAGCAGGCCGATGATGAGTGCCAGCGAGGTCATGAGGATAGGACGCAGACGGGCGACGGCACCGGCGACGGCCGAGTTGACGATGGACATGCCGGTGTGGCGGCGTTCGAGGGCGAACTCGACGATGAGGATGGCGTTCTTGGCGAGAAGGCCGATGAGCATGATGAGGGCGATCTGGAGGTAAACGTTGTTGGAGATGCCGAAGATGTCGGCGAAGATGAACGTTCCCATGAGGCCGAAGGGGATCGAGAGGATTACGGCGAAGGGGAGGACGTAGCTCTCGTACTGGGCGGAGAGGAGGAGGTAGACGAACAGCAGGCAGAGGCCGAAGATGATGGCGGTGGCGCTGCCCGAGCTCTTGTTCTCCTCACGCGTCATACCGGCGTATTCGTAGCCGAAGCCCTGGGGGAGTGTCTGCTGGGCCACGCGCTCGATGGCGGCGATGGCCTCGCCGGACGAGTAGCCCTCGGCGGGGTTACCGGTGACGGAGATCGACGTGAACATGTTGAAGCGGTTCATCAGGTCGGGACCGTAGACGCGGCGCAGGCTGACGAAGTTGGAGATGGGGGC
The DNA here is from genome assembly GCA_004552485.1 of Bacteroidales bacterium. Lineage (GTDB taxonomy): Bacteria > Bacteroidota > Bacteroidia > Bacteroidales > Muribaculaceae > CAG-873. The sequence goes on from SFOH01000061.1 coordinate 4,150, forward strand.
CATCTCGGCACCGTTGCGGATCTTGATGGCGTTGAGGGTCTCGGGCGAGACGCGGTCTTCGGGAGCGGCCTGCATCATGACGCGGTAGATCTTACCGAAGCGGTTGAAGTTGGACACGTACATACCGCCGTAGTAGCCCTGGAGCGTGGAGAGGATGGTCTGGGGCGAGATGCCGGCCTGTTTGGCCTTGGCGGCGTCGATGTCCACCATGTACATGGGGAACGAGGGGTTGAACGTGGTGTAGGCCTGGGCGATTTCCGGCTGCTGGTTGAGCTGGGCCAGGAAGCCCTGGACGACGGTGTAGAACTGGTTGATGTCGCCGCCCGTCTTGTCCTGCATCTTGATTTCGAAGCCGTTGGTGGCGGAGTAACCGGTGATCATGGGCGGCGCGAAGGCCAGCACACGACCGTCTTTAATCTGGGAGGCGATGCCGTAGATCTGTCCGACGATGGCGTCGGAGCTCTCGGCGGCGGTGCGCTCGGCCCAGGGTTTGAGCTTGATGATGAATGCGGCGTAGGTGGGACCCTGGCCGGCGATGAACGAGTAGCCCAGAATCTTCATGGTGTACTGCACACCCTTGATCTGAAGCAGGGCCTGGTCGAGCTGGTTGGTGACCTCTTCGGTGCGCTCCTGCGAGGTGCCCGGCGGCATGTCGACCACGCACATGATTATGCCGGTGTCCTCGTTGGGGACGAGGGCGGTGGGCGTGCGGCCCATCAGCCATACGAGGATGGCCACGGAGGCGGCCACGAGGCCGAAGGAGATGACCTTGTGGTGGACGAAGAAGGTGGTGACGGCGCGATACATCTTCAGCACGCGGCCGAAGCCTTTCTCGAAGCCGGCGTGGAAGCGCTTGCTGAAGATGCCGAGGACGGTGACGACGGCGCAGAAGGCGGCGATTGCCAGGTGGAGGGTGTTCTCGAGGCTGTACCAGCCGAGCACCATGAAGGTGATCGTGGCCACAAGGAAGACAGCCGTCACGAGGGGCGGCAGGTTCAGTGCGAAGCGGCGCTTGGCGACGGTGCGGCCGGCCTCGGCGTAGGCTTCTTTGAGGCCCTGCTTGAGGCTCTTCTTGTTGCCGTGCTCATCCTTGCCGCGCAGGAACACGGCACAGAGCGTCGGCGACAGCGTCAGGGCGTTCAGGGCGGAGAGGCCGATGGCGATGGCCATGGTCAGACCGAACTGACGGTAGAACACACCGGAGGTGCCGGGCATGAACGACACGGGGATGAACACCAGCATCATGACCAGCGTGATGGAGATCAGGGCGCCGGCAATCTCGTCCATGGCGTCGATGGCGGCGCGCCGCGCGCTCTTGTATCCCTCGTCGAGTTTGGCGTGCACGGCTTCGACGACCACAATCGCGTCATCGACCACAATCGCAATGGCCAGCACAAGAGCCGACAGCGTGATGAGGTTGATGGAGAAGCCGATGAGGTTCATGAAGAAGAACGTGCCGACCAGGGCCACGGGGATGGCGATGGCGGGAATGAGGGTGCTTCGGAAATCCTGCAGGAACACGTACACCACAAAGAACACCAGGATGAAGGCCTCGAGCAGAGTCTTGATCACCTCGTGAATCGAAGCATCCAGGAAGTCGTTGTTGTTCATGGTGATGGCGAAGTCGGTGCCGGCGGGGAGGTCTTTCTGCATGTCGTCGACCACTTTCAGACAGTCGTTGATGATCTGCGTGGCGTTGGAGCCGGCGGTCTGGAAGACGATGGCGGAGGTTGCGGGCTTGCCGTTCAGAGTGTTGGCAAAGCCGTATGTCACGCGGCCGAGCTCAACCTTGGCGACATCGCCCAGGCGGAGCACCTCGCCGTTGGGGAGGGCGCGGACAACGATGTCCTCGAACTCCTTGGGCTGGACCAGGCGGCCCTTGTAGGTCAGCGAATACTGGAACGACTGCTTGCCCTGCTCGCCGAACGAACCCGGGGCGGCCTCGACGTTCTGCTCGGCCAGGGCGTTGGAGATGTCTGACGGCATCAGATTGTACTGGGCCATGACGTCGGGTTTGAGCCAGATACGCATCGAATAGTCGGCGCCGAAACTCATCACATCACCCACGCCGCTCACACGCTGGAGGGCCGGGATGACGTTGATTTTCATGTAGTTGTCCAGGAACTGACCGTCGTAGCGGCCGTCCTCGGAGTAGAGCGCCACGGCCAGCAGCATCGAGGTCTGACGCTTCTGGGTGAGCACGCCCACGCGCGTCACCTCGGCGGGCAGAAGGTTCTGGGCCTTGGCCACACGGTTCTGCACATCGACGGCAGCCATGTCGGGGTCGAAGCCCTGCTCGAAATAGACGTTGATGGTTGCCGAGCCGTTGTTGGTGGCGGTCGATTCCATGTAGGTCATGCCCTGGGCGCCGTTGATGCTCTCCTCGAGAGGTGCGATCACCGAGTTGAGCACGGCCTGGGCGTTGGCGCCGGTGTAGGTGGTGGTCACCGAGATTGTGGGCGGCGCTATGTCGGGGTACTGGGTCACAGGCAGCGACACCAGTCCGATGATGCCCAGCAGCACGATGAAGATGGAGATCACCGTAGACATCACCGGGCGGTTGATAAATCTGTCTAACTTCATTTCTTACGATTCTGAATGATAAGTTATTGGGGGTGTGGAGAGAGCTTTTTCGGGGAGGGTCTTATTTCGCAGCCTTGGCCGAGTCTTTCGGGGCGGCTTTGCCCTTGGCGGCTTTCTGCTCGGCGGCCTGCTTGGCGCGACCTTCCTCGCCGGCTTTCTTGGCGGCCTCAACGGTGGCGGCAGCCTCGTCGGGAGTGGTTGCGGCCGTCTGTGTGGCGGCGGGCATGGCGCCGGTGTTCGGAACCATCACCGGGTCAACCTTCATGTTGTCGCGGACAGTGTTGCCCACGCCCTCGATGACGATGCGGTCGCCGGGCTTAAGACCGGAGGTGACCACGAAGTTCTGGCCGTCGTTCACGTCAAGCACCTCGATGGGGGCGGAGACAGTCATGTTGCTGTCGTTGAGCACATAGACGAAGCGGCGGTCCTGGAGCTCGTAGGTGGCCTTCTGGGGAATGACGATGGCGTTGGGGGTGCGCACGGGGATGACAACCTGGCCGGTCGAACCGGAACGGAGCATGCCGTTGGTGTTGTCGAAGAGAGCGCGCACGCTGGCGGCGCCGGTGGTGTTGTCGATCACGCCGGAGACAGTGGCGACGCGGCCGGCCAACGGGTACATCTCGCCGTTGGCGAGACGCAGGTGCACGTCGGGCATGGCGGCCAGGGCGGCGTCGAGTGTCTTCACACCGTTGCCGGTGAGGTCGAGCAGGTCTTTCTCCGTGAGGGAGAAGTAGGCGTAGACCTGGGTGATGTCGGAGATGGTGGTGAGAGGAGCGCCGCTGGGCGATGCCAGCGTACCCTCACGGCCGGGGATCGAGCCCACGACGCCGTTGGCGGGAGCCTTGACGACGCAGTAGCTCAGATTTTTCTGGGCCGAAGCCAGGGCAGCCTTGGCGGCGGCGACGGCACTGCGGGCGATGTTCACGTTGTCGACAGCCATGTCGTGCTGACTGCTCGAGATGATATTCTTGTCATGAAGCATGCGGGTGTTGCGCTCGGAAGTCATGGCAGAAGCCAGGGCAGCCTCGGCGGAGACAACCTGCTGACGGGCGCTCTCGACGGCGGCCTCGTACTGGACCGGGTCGATGGTGAACAGCGTCTGGCCGCGCGAAACACGCTGACCCTCGTCGACGTACACCTTGGTGATGAAGCCGCTGACCATGGGACGCACGTCCACGTCGCTGCGGCCCTTGATGATGGCCGGATAATAGCTGTTGAGCTCGCTGGTGGAATACTCAACGGTCTCTACCTTCAATTTGGGAACCTGCTGCTGGGCTGCGGCGGCATTCTGCTCGCCGCCTGAGGAGCATGACACTGCTGTCAGTCCCAGCGTCAACACGCTCAGCGCCAGGGCGCTGATGGTAATCTTTGCTGATTTCATGTCTGTAATACTGTTATGCTTTGTGTTTGATTATTGTGCTTGGAAACGATAGTTTGGGTTAGGCATATAGAGCTTTTGGCGCGGGCACAGCACGGCCCGGCTTCGGCGAAAACCAATGCAAAATTACACATTTATTAAAAAATAAGCCCAAGAATCGCCTGTTAAAATAAGCAAATATTGCCAATTTTGCCATATCATGCGACAATTTTACCAATGCCACGGCCGTTTCTGTCGCCTTTGCCGGCAAAAGACGGCGATTCCCGGCGCCCACCGGCAACATTCCGGGCCTCCCGGTCGTTATTATCTTAAGAAACAACAAGAACTATTATGAAGAAATTTATTATCGCAATGCTCATCATGCTCACGGGCGTGGCCGCCGCCTCGGCCCGTGACTCCTACTCGCGCGACATCAAGGTGCTCCCCGCCGCCGCGCAGAATTTCATCGCCCGCAACTTCAAGGCCAAGGTCAACCTCATCAAGATTGACTCCGGCACTTTCTCCTCCACCGACTACGACGTGATTCTCACCGACGGCTCGGAGATTGACTTCGACAGCGCCGGCAACTGGAAAGACATCGAGGTGGGCCGCTCGGCCAAGGTGCCCGACGCCGCCGTCCCCGAGGCCACCCGCCGCTATGTGAAACAGAACCATCCGAAAGCAAAAATCGTAGGCATCGAGCGCGAGCGCTCGGGCTTCAAAATCGAGCTCTCCGACGGCATCGAGTTCGAGACCGACCGCGCCGGCGCCTTCAGGCGCTACGACGACTGACCACTTGGTCTTCCCTAAAAGCGTCCCGCCCGCCCCTCCCGGCATTGTTGCCGTGAGAGACGGGCGGGGCGCTTGTATCCCCCGGGGGAGCGGTCAGCGTCCCGGCTTGGAGAGGGTGTCGAGGTACTGCGAGGGGGGTCATGCCGTAGATGTTCTGGAAGACGCGGTAGAAGGTGCTGCGGCTGTTGAAACCGGAGGCTTCGGCGATGTAGTCGACGGTGTAGACGCGATTGTCGCGGAGGAGGCGCACGGCGTGCTCGAGGCGCAGGCGGTTGATGTATTCGTTGAGATTGACGCTCCCGGCGTATTTTTTGATGAGGGGCACGAGCGTGTTTTTGCCGACGCCGGTGGCGCGCAGGATGTCCTCGCGGCTTATTTTGGAGTTGAGGAAGAGGCGGTTCTCCACGATGATGTTCTCCATGCGTATGAAGGTCTGATACTCGTGGTCGGGGGCGTCGGCGGTGTCGGCCGCGGGGGTTGTGGCGTCCGGGGCCGAGGCGGCGGGCGCGGTGTCGGGGGCCGAGGCGGCGTAGATTTTGCGCAGCTCCTGTTTCTGGGAGAGGAGTTCGTCGATGCGTTGGGCTTCTATGCGGTTTCGTTGTTTCATAATGCGTAGGTTTCGGATGACGGCCCAAAGGATGAGGAGAAGCAGGGCGATGAAGGCAAGGGAGGCGCCGATGAGGATGGTCTTGCGCTGCGACTGGGCGCGGGTGCGGGTGAGTTCGAGTTCCTTCTCCTGCGAGTCGAAGAGCGAGGCGTATTCCTGTGCTTTGGTGCGCGATTCGCGGGCGTAGATGCTGTCCTGGAGGGCGTAGCACCGGAGCATGTAGGCGTCGGCGGCGCGGAAATCGCTGAGGCCGCGGTGGGCGGCCGACTGCTGCTGGAGCAGGAGGAGGTAATCGTAGCTGAGCGTGTCGCCGGGGAAGTCGTTCAGGCACTGCGAGTTATTGGAGAGAGCGTCGGCGTAGCGGCCGGCGCGGAGGAGGTAGGGGACGCTGAAGAGGCGGCCGGTGTAGGTCCCGGCGAAGTCGAGGCGCCGGTATTGGTCGTAGAGGGCGGCGGCCTCATTGGGGCGGTGGTCGTCGCAGAGGAGGAGGGCCATCTTGGCGTAGAGGAAGCCGCGCTGCTGGTCGATGTAGCCGGGCGGCGGACCGGGGAGGGTGCTCATGCGGTCGATGAGGGCCTGGCGGCGTCGGCCGGTGGCGATGGCGTCTTTGAGGCGGGCGGCGTCGGCCTGGAAGGTCATGTATTCGCCGTAGATGGTGGAGAGGTTGGCCATCTCGCGGACGTCGTCGGTGGTCTGGAGCTAGGCGATGGCCCGGCGGAACGAGGCGTCGGCGCGGGCATTGTCTTTCATGGCGGCATAGATGCGTCCCATGGTCGAGAACATCTCGGCCTCTTCTTTCTTGTGGCCGGTGCGGCGGGCGAGGTCTATTGCGCTGCGGCAGGCGGCGATGGCTTCTTCGTACTTGCTCTGACATTCCAGCACGCCGGCGAGCAGGACAGTGGCCTTGAGGCGGCGTCCGGGGTCGTGGCGGATGGAGTCGTTGGCGAGGAGGCGGCGCACGCACTGTTCTTTCTCGGGGTATGCGCCTTTGATTTCGTAGCACATCGCCCGCAGGATGTCCATTTTGTAGGCGGGGATGTCGGTGGCGATTTTGCCCTGCTCGGCGCGGTCGAGCAGGTGCAGGCAGCTGTCGGGATGCTCGATGTGGAGCTCGCGGACTCTCTGCTCGGTGAGCATGTCACGCGCGGGCGCGGCATTGGCAACAGCGGGGAAGAGGCAGCCGAGGAGCATCGGCGCCAGGATACGATATATTGAGCGACGGAAATTCATACGGATAGGGGGTTACGGCTGCAAAGTTACTGATTTTTGGCAAAGAGAGCAACGTTTTTGGCAGGTCAGTGTTGCGGACATAATCTACTATTTTTCAAGCGATTGAAGATTCGGGACACTTCCGCGGAAAGATTTAGGACATATTTCGGCGCCGCTCTGAGACAAAGTGGAGGCATTACTACCGACTTTGCTCACCGGAAATCACTATTTTTGCAAAACGATGGCAATGCGCCTCCTTTTCCAACAAAAATCATCCTGCGGAAAATATGCTACATCCCGTCAGATCGAGGGTGAACGACCAATAAGGTTTGCAATCATTAGACACGACGGAGGCTGTCTAACAACCAAAGTTAGACAGTCTCTATTTTATACACAAAATCTGAAGATTTAGGCTGCATTTGCCACTACTGATATAAATTTTGGGTAAA
>SFOH01000012.1 GCA_004552485.1 Bacteroidales bacterium
GATGCCTTCAATGACATCATCAACAACATGCCCGAGAGCGAGTCAGCCTGGCAGCTCGCCAAGGAAGGCGCCGACAGCCGCCTGCGCACCGAGCGCACCGAACCGCGCTCCGTGGCTTGGGCCTACATCGACGCTCAGAAGCACGGTCTGGACTACGACATGGACCGTGTCCTCTTCGAGAAACTGCCGTCCGCAACCCTCAAGGACATCGTCGACTTCCAGAAGAAGCACGTGAAAGGTCAGAAGTACTCCTACGCCATCCTCGGCAACATCGAGGACCTCGACCTCGACAAGCTCCGCTCCATGGGCCGCGTCGTCATCCTCACCCTCGAGGACGTCCTCGGCTACTAATCCTCCCTAAACGAATATAACGACGGCCGCCGTGGCAATTTGTGCCACGACGACCGTTGTTATATTTTCGGAAATGGGAATCAGAGGCGGCCGCGGAAGTAGGCGATGGCGTCGGACTGGACGCGGCTGCGGAGGAGGAAGTTGGCGATGAGGTAGACGGCCAGGCCGGCGGCGAAGCCGGCGAAGAGCTGGAGCCACGGCGCCAGCGACGAACCGAGCAGCGGAATGACGGGCGCGGCGGCCACGAGCGTGAGCGCCAGGTAGGGGAGGTTGTCGGTGACGAAGGCGAAGGCGGAGACGCCGGTGATGCGCGAGACGGTGACGAGTGCCACAATCCACGATATGACGGTGGCGGCCAACTGGCCCCAGAGCATGACGGTGACGCCCCAGACGGGGTCGGTGGGCGTGACGATGGCCATGTAGGGGAAGGTGACGGCGAGGGCGATGACGGCCGTGACGTCGCGGACGGTCTCCATGGCCACTATGGCCTTGCTGCGGCCCAAGGCGAGCATGTAGTTGCCGTATAAACTGTTGAGCACCACGAAGATGCCGCGGATGAGCAGAATCCGGAAGAGGAGAATCGAGGGGTCCCACTTGGCGCCGAAGAGTGTGTGGAATAGCGGTGTGGCCAGGACGGCCAGACCGAGCATTGCGGGGACGGTGATGTAGGCCGTCACGCGGTTCATGCGGCGCACCATTCGGCGGAAACGCGGCGCATCGTCCTGGACGGAGGAGAGCACGGGCACGAAGGTGGAGGTGAGCACCTGGCTGATGGAGGCGCTGCCCATCTTGCTCCATTTGTCGCTCTGCGTGTAATAGCCCAGCGAGACGAGGCCCACGCGGTTGCCGATGAAGAAGGAGTAGAGGTTGAGGAAGATGGTGTTGAGCAGGGAGGTGAACATCATGCCGAGGCCGACGCTCATGAACGAGCGCAGGGCATGCCACGAGAGGCGCAGCAGCGGTGTCCACCGACTGATTATCCACAGCAGCGAGGTCTTCACGGCGGCGGCTACGATGGTCTGCCACACGATTGCCCATGCGCCGCATCCGCTGACAGCCAGCCAGATGCCCACGACGGCGCCGGCGGCGAGGCCGATGGCGTTGCTCATGGCCACGGGGCGCACGTTCATCTCCTTCATGAAGCGGTTGGTCTGGACGATGGCGGCGGCGTTGAGGATGAAGCTCAGGAACATGACGCGGCTGAGGGGAATCAGGCGCTGGTCGTTCTCGAAGCATTGGGCGATGAGCGGCGCGCACACCCACAGGATTGCGTAGAGGGCGGCGGCCACCAGCAGGTTGAACCACAGCACCGACGAATAGTCGAGGCGAGTTGGGGCTTTGCGCTGGAGCAGTGCCGAGGAGAATCCACTGTCAACCAACAGGTTGGCGAAAGCCTGGAAGATGAGGACGGCGCCGACAAGGCCGAAGTCGGCCTGCGTAAGCTCGCGTGCGAGCACGATGCCGGTGATGGCATAGAGCACCTGCTGGGACAGGCGGTCGATGACGTTCCACTTCATGGTGCGCGCGGTGCGCAGCTTCAGACCTTCGGCCATAATCGCAGGAGCGGAGGGGGATTATTCCACGTTGACGACTTTCACGGTGCCGAGGGTGCGGTTCTTCACCTCGGCATCGCCTTTGAGATAAACTTTTCCGGAGCCTAAGCCCTTGACAGACAGCTTGTCAGTGACCCAGCAGTCGATGCTGCCGGTGCCGAGGACGGTGAAAGCGCCCTCGTCGGCCTGGAGGTTGGCGGCCTCGATGGTGCCCGCGCCGGCGTTGCGCAGCTTGAGCAGCTGGGTGATGCCGCCGAGAACGATGCGTCCCGAGCCAGTGTCGACCTTGGCATCTACGGTGGTGGCTTTCAGCGAGTTGGCGACGATGCGACCGTTGCCGACGACGCGCAGGTTGATTTCGGCCGTGGGCTCCGGATCAACGAGGTAGACGGTTGAGTCGGCGTTGTTCGACACGCTTTTCACGAAGTTGGAGTAGACGGTGAGGGTGGGGATGTGCTTGAGGATGTGCTCCACGTCCTGCAGTTCGATTTTGAGCTGGTTCTTCTTGTTCTCGAGCAGGATGAGGGGCACCAACTCGGGTGTGGTGGTGAAGCTGACCAGGCCGGCCGAGTCGGCGTCGCATTTCCAGATGACGTTCACGCCGTCCGTCACCTTCAGCTCGTTGAAGTCCTTGACGTCGATAACGTAGTTCTGAGTCTGTGCCGTGGCGACGACGGCGGCGAATATGGCCATGATGGCAAAGAGTAACTTTTTCATTTTCAATGTGTTGTGATGAATTTGTTATAGGGAGAGAAATTAGGAATTAGCAATTAGGGATTAGGAATTAGGGGTTCGCGGCTGAGGCGTTCCTCGGTGGCGTTGATGATGTCCATGAGCTCGGCCTTGGTGTTGGCGCGGAGCATGGCGATGCGCGTTTCGCGGAACGAGGGGATGCCTTTGAAGAGGGGCGATACGGCCAGGTGACGGCGGATGTGGAGGATGCCGCGGTATTCGTCGATGCGCTCGATGCTCTCATCAATCTGGCGGCGCAGCAGGCTGAAGCGCTCGGCCAGCGAGAGGGGCGTGAACGAGCCGTCGGGGCTGTCCAGGGCCTGGCGCATGTCGTGGAAAATCCAGGGGCAGCCGATGGAGGCGCGGCCCACCATCACGCCGTCGACGCCATAGCGCGTGAAGGCCTCGCGGGCTTTCTCGGGGGTGGTGATATCGCCGTTGCCGATGACGGGAATCGTCAGGCGCGGGTTCTCCTTGACGCGGGCAATCATCTCCCAGTCGGCCTCGCCGGTGTACATCTGCGAGCGTGTGCGGCCATGGACGGCCAGGGCGCGGATGCCGCAGTCCTGGAGCTGTTCGGCCAGCTCGACGATGATTTTGTTGTTGCAGTCCCAGCCCAGGCGTGTCTTGACGGTGACGGGCAAGGAGACGGCGTCGACAACGGCGCGCGTGATCTCCAGCATCTTGGGGATGTTGCGGAGCATTCCCGCGCCGGCGCCCTTGCCGGCGACTTTCTTGACGGGGCAGCCGAAGTTTATGTCGATGACGTCCGGGTGAGCTTCGCTGACGATGCGCGCGGCCTCGACCATGGGCTCGGTCTCGCGGCCGTAGATCTGGATGGCCGTGGGTCGCTCGGCCTCTTTGATTTCGAGCTTGCGGGTGGTGGCGGCGATATTGCGCACCAGGGCGTCGGCGCTGACAAACTCCGAGTAGGTCATGTCAACGCCCATCTCCTTGCAGATGAGGCGGAACGAGGCGTCGGTGACGTCCTCCATGGGCGCCAGCAGCAGCGGTCGTTCTCCGAGGTCGATATTTCCTATCTTCATCCTTTTCCTTTTTTTCTGCAAAAATACGAAATTTTGGAGTTTCTCTGTGCAGGAATAAGATTTTTTTACTAACTTTACCACCTGAACAGACAATAAAAGCGGTCGTAACAACGCGTTTTCACCCGAAAATACCAAGAACATCACATAAGATATGAAACATTTAGCAATGCTGGCCGCTGTCGTAATGACAGCCGCAAGTGCCAATGCCGGGGTGTTCATGAAGAATGACACCACCACCAACGACACCATCAAGGGCTTTCAGTTTACAGATGTCAAGCTCGTGCCCACAACCTCAGTCAAAGACCAGAATAAGTCGGGAACATGCTGGTGCTTCGCCGGCACCTCCTTCCTCGAGGACGAAATCCGCCGTCAGGGCGGCGACTCGCTCGACCTGTCCGAGATGTACACCGTGCGCTACTGCTACGATGCCAAAGCCGACCGCTTCGTGCGCAACTACGGCCAGGTGAACTTCGCGCAGGGAGGCTCGCTGGTCGATGTGCTCTGGGCCTTCAAGAACTTCGGCGTCGTGCCCGAAGAGGTCTACACCGGTCTGAACTACGGCCAGGACAAGCACTGCCACTACGAGCTCGAGGGCATTCTCTCCGGCCTGCTCAAAACCGTCGTTAAGAAACCCGACGGCAAGATTTCGACAGCATGGCGCCCCGCCTTCAACGGCGTCCTCGACGCATACCTCGGCAAGGTTCCCGCGGAATTCACCTATAAGGGCAAGAAGTACACGCCCAAGTCGTTCGCCGCATCGCTGCCCGTCAACCCCGACGACTATGTGGCCATCTCTTCGTTCACGCATCATCCTTTCTATGAGGAGTTTGTGCTCGAAGTGCCCGACAATTGGCTGTCCGCGCCCTACATGAACGTGCCCCTCGACGAGATGGTTGCCATCGTTGACAACGCCATCGAGAACGGCTATCCCGTCAACTGGGCCGCCGATGTCAGCGAAGGCGGTTTCAAGTGGAAAGACGGCGTGGCTCTCATGCCCAAAGGCAAGGACGAGGGCGACATGAACGGCACCGAGCTCTCACGCTGGACGACCCTGTCGGACCGCGAGCGTCAGAACGAGAAATACAACTTCAAGGAGCCCGTTCCCGAGGAGGAAGTGACCCAGGAGTCGCGTCAGAAGATGTTCGACAACCAGGAGACCACCGACGACCACGGCATGGAGATTGTCGGCATCGCCGAGGACCAGAACGGCAACAAGTACTACAAGGTGAAGAACTCGTGGGACACCAACCAGAAGTACAAAGGCTTCATCTATGTCTCCGAGCCCTTCCTTAAAGCCAAGACCATGGGCCTCGTTGTCCACAAGGACGCCATCCCCAAGGCCATCGCCAAGAAGATTTCTAAGAAATAAATCGAGATAAAACGAAGAATCCGGAGCGTTCTGCTGAAGGGCGCTCCGGATTCTTCATAAACAGCTGAAAAAGATGAAGATAGGCGTGATTTCAGATACACACTGCATGTGCGACCCGCGTGTTGTGGAGTACTTTCGAGATGTCGACGAGATATGGCATGCGGGCGACATCGGCGACGGCGCCACGCTGCAGTGGCTGCAGGGCATCTGTCCGGTTGTGCGCGCCGTGAGCGGCAACATCGACGGCGGCATCGTTCGGCGTCTGTGCCCCGAGCGGCTGACGTTCACCACCGGGGGCGCCAAGGTGATGATGACCCACATCGGCGGCTATCCCGGCCACTACGCGCCGGGCGTGCGCACTGCGCTGCTGGCCGAACGCCCGGACATTTTCGTGGCCGGACATTCGCATATCCTGCGCGTCATTTTCGACCGCAGCCTTAATGTGCTGTATATCAATCCGGGAGCCGCCGGCAACCAGGGGTGGCAGAAGGTGCGAACGCTCGTGCGTTTCGAGCTTAACGACGGCAAGCCTTCCGACCTCGAGGTGATTGAGCTTGGACCGCGCGGCTATCGGAGCTGAGAGGGCACGAGGATGTAGGGGCAGGGCTTGCGCAGCGTGACGGGCGTGTCGTGGCTCAGGTGCGCGATGAGCGTGTTGGCGTCGTTGAGGTCGGGGTAGGAGGCGGCGACAACGTAGTAGTAAGGCTCGGGAGTCTGCACGATGAAGGCGTGGGTATAACCGGCCTCCTTGAAGCGGTCGCGGATCGACTGCGCGTTCAGCAGCTGCTTGAACTCGGCAATCACCACACAGTATTTTTTCAGATACTCGCGCATGACTCCATCGCCGGGAGTGAGGTAGACGCGCGTCGAGTGCACGTCGACTGTGTCCGTGCCGTTGACCATAGGGATGGTCTTCACGTCGCGTCGATAGCGGCCGTAGATGGTCTCCTCGAAAGGCGTGCGCGCCGAGTCGCGTGCCATGGTGCGCTCGTAGGCCGCACGGTAATTCTTCTCAGTGGGTTTGCAGGCCACGAAGCCCAGCGCCAGCAGGGCTATGGCCATGAATATGAGTTTCTTCATTTTTCGGATGTTGCGTTTTTAGATGAAACAACTGCGGCGGGCGCCGTGTTCAGAACTGGAAAAGCAGCGAGGCTGACACGTGCCAGCCCGAGAAGCGCATCGAGGCGTCGGGATGGCCGGCGAAGTCCCCGGCGGCATTGGTGAGGCCGAAGCGGTATCCGGCCTTGATTTGCAGGAAGTTGACGGCATCGATGCCGACGCCCACGTCCCATCCGGCCTGTGCGCGCCGCTGTGTGAACACCGGGCAGTGGCCGGCCGAGTTGAGGCCCACGGTGAGCGCCGGGCCGGTGTAGACCATCGGACCCCACAGGCGTGTCTGGCCGATCCAGAATTTGTAGGCGGCATGGAGGGGTATGTCCAGGAAGTCGCGGCCGATGGCGTGGCAGACAGGCTGTTGCAGCTCGGTGCCGGCGCCTTTGAGCTTGGCGTTGTAGCGGTTGTAGAGCACGGCGCCGCTCACGGCCCAGCCTTTCTCTTCCCATTGATACTCAAGCATTAAGCCGCCACGGAAGCCGCTGCCGTGCGTTATTGTCCACCCGGGGGCGTCGCTGAGCTGCGGCGTGGCAAAGCTGCCGCCGAACGTGAAGCCATAACGCAGATAAGCCTGCGCGCTCATCATGCACATAGCCACAATAGCCGCGGCCATCAGGCCTATAATCCTTTTCGTTCTCATTGTCCTTCTATGTTTGTTTCCGTTGCAAATGTAGTGAAAAAATGTGAGATACGGGGAAAGATAGTGGGTAAAAACGCAGGGGGGTGTCAGAGGGGGCTGGTGAGGAGCGGCATTGTCATGTCGGGGATGTGGTCGAGGGTGTAGTCGTCGGAGCCGGGGGTGCCGACGATGGCGAAGAAGTCGAACTGAATCTCGTGGGGCAGACGGTGGGCGGTCACGTAGGCGTTGGCGGCGCGCAGCATCTGGCGCATTTTCTTGGGGGTGAGCGCCTCATAGGGGTCGCCGCCGGGTCGGCGTGTCTTGACTTCGCAGAACACGAGGGCGCTGCCGCGCATGGCGATGATGTCCATCTCGAAGGTGCGGCTCTGCCAGTTGCGTTCCACGATGGCGCAGCCGTCGCAGATGAGCTTCTGCACGGCCAGCTCTTCGCCCCATCGTCCGAGGTCGTTATGCTCTGCCATATTCTTATATTATAATAATGTGGAAAAGAAAGCAGGCGACGCGTCCCGCGAGGGGGCGCGCCGCCTGTGTGGTTGTGAAAAGTGTTTGTTCAGCGAACGATTACTTCACCAGGTTTGAGATGTTGAAGTTGGCGAACTCGAGGTCGTTAGCGGCGAGAGCGGCCAGTTTGTTGTCGAGGCGGATGGCCTGACGGAGGTTGCTGATGAGCATGTTCTCATTGTTGGTGCGGGCGCCGAGCACAGCTGAGAGGTAGTATGTGATGGCGTCGGGTTTGCTGATGCCTGCCAGGGTTGATTTGGCCTTGCTGTAGTCCTTGGTGAGGATCTGGGCGAGAGCGGCGTTGTTGCTCTTAGAGTCTGCGAAAGCGCGTGCAGCGGCGGCATTGTCGCCCTGCTTGAGGTAGTAAACGCCGAGAGCATCGCCGAGACCGTTCTGACCGGCGGCGCTGCCGAAGTATTTGTTGGCGGCGGCATAGTTGCCGTTGAGAAGTTCAACGAGACCGAGGTTCATCTGGGGCTCGGCGGCAGAGCCGGAGAGCTGAGCGGCTTTTGCGAATGACTGCTTGGCAGCGGCGTAGTCGCCCTGAGCGTACTGCACCATGCCGAGGTCGTTGTATGCGCGGTAGTCGTTGGGATAAACCTGAGTGGCGGTTGTGTAAACGCCTTTCTGCTGGGCGGGATCATCGGTGAGGGTGGCTACATAGAGAAGCTCCTCGATGGTGAGACTGTCGGGCTTGGAGGCGTAAACCTCTTTGAGCTCGGAGTCAGATTTGCCGATGGCGTCGATAGAGGCAGTGATGCGTGAGTAGCGCAGCTGGGGGAGAATCTTGTCGGCCAGCACGTCGAACACGTTCATGAGGTTGCGGAGCTCTTTCTCGCGCTGCTCGGGATCCTGGTACATCGAGAGGGTGCTGAGGATGAGGTCTTTGTCCTGGATGTCGCTCTGGGCAACCATCTTCTGCAGGCCTTCCCAGTCCTCGGGGGTGAACTCGGCGGTCAGGTCGTTGAACTCTTTGATTTTGTCCTTCTGGAGCTGCTCGTTGACGTAGCCCTTGGTGGTGTTCTCACGGTTCTGAGCCAGCTCGGTGTTGAAGGCGAGGGGGCCGTCGGGTGAAGCGTAAGACTTGATGTTGATTTCCTTGAGGACGCGCTTGTCGTTGCCGTAGGTGTTGGCGATCTCTTTCTGGAGCTCAACCATGGCGTCGGTCTTGAGCTGCTCGGCGCGGATGTTGGCCTTGTTGATGAGGAAGAGAATGTCGGCGGTGTACTTGTCGTTGATCACGCGCTGGAACTTGTCGGGAGCGAGAGCGGGGTTGACTGTAGCGGCATCGGCGAGAGCGGCCGTGGCAACCACGCCGTTAGCTACCTTCACGCGGGGCAGAGCGTAGGTCTTGTTGCCCTGTGTGACGACGAAGTCGAGCATGAGCTCGCTCTTGGCCATTGCGGGAACATAGTTGTAGGATACGGGGATGGTGATTGTTCCGCCGTACTGGTAGTTGACCACGGGAGCGTTGCCCTGCACTTTCTCACCCTGGAAGGTGTAAGCCTGTGAGGGGGTCTCCTGGCCGTTGTAAACCAGGTAGGGGGTAACGGTGACGCTGGCGTTCTTCACAAAGAACTTGGCGGGGATGTTGCCTGTTACCGTTGCGGGAACTTTCTCACCGACAACCTCGAGGGGGTTGGGGTTGGTGGTGAAATAGTCTGAACTGAACTGGCCGAGTTTCTTTCCGCAGGACGAGAGCATGAGAGCGCCGCCCAGGGCAAGAGTTAAGCAAAGTTTCTTATTCATAATTAAAATAATAAATGGATTAAATTAGTTTCTGTGTCAATGTTAAGCTGTGATGCGAATAGTGTTTCAGTCAGTGGGAGAGAGCTAAATGAAAAACTGTATATATATAGAACAGGTGGCCGCCGCGAGCGGCCGTCTCCTAAATCTGAGTGCAAATATAGCTCATTTTGTCAACAGTTACAATAGTGTGGCGGTGATTTTTTGCGGGTATGTTCAAAAAAAGTTGGATAGCGGGGCTAAAACCGTGACAAAAGTGGCGAAAATGGGACTGTTTGCCCTTGAAAACTGTGTTATGCCGCAGTTTTCAATGAGCCGTCGCCTGGAAAAAATCCGGATGCTCGACGCGGCTAACCATGAAGCCCGCGCCATAGTGTCTCAATCGTTAACAAACGCAAACGCGCGGTGTATAAAAGTCAAAATAAGTTAAAAATCAGAGTAAAGGTGCATTTTCTTGCTCGAAAATTATGTTGTATAACATAAAAATTATACCTTTGCATCAGTTTTTCATGGTATTAGATTTAAGGTAAGAAGATTATTCGTCGTGACGACGGATAATTTTTTTTGTTTATACGCCATGGCTATGTATTTAAACGGCGTGGGAGCCGCCACCATCCGCCAACCTGCGGTTGACGAAAAGGTGTGGCGGCTCCCACGCCGTTTATGATGGGGGTTGGGGATTAGCTGTTGAGCTGGGCGAGGCGCGCGAGGTATTTGCCGAGGATGTCGAACTCGATGTTGACGCGGTCGCCGACGCGGATGTCGCGGAAATTGGTGTGCTCGAAGGTGTAGGGGATGATGGCCACACGGAACGAGGCGGGCTCGGAGTCGCAGACGGTCAGCGACACGCCGTTGACGGTGACGGAGCCTTTTTCGACGGTCATATAGCCTTTGGCGATGAGCTCGGGCGACACTTCGTACTCGAACTTGAAGTAGCGCGAGCCGTCGCAGTCTTCGATGTCGGTGCACACGGCGGTGGTGTCGACGTGGCCCTGGACGATGTGGCCGTCGAGGCGGCCGTTCATGAGCATGGAGCGCTCGAGGTTGATGGCGTCGCCGGCCTTGAGCTGCCCCAGGTTTGTGCGGTCAAGGGTCTCCTGGATGGCGGTGACGGTGTAGGTGCCGTCGTTGTCGATGTCTTCGACGGTGAGGCATACGCCGTTGTGGGCCACTGACTGGTCGACGCGCAGCTCGTTGGCGAATGAGCAGCGCACGCGCAGGTTGAGGTTGCCGTCGGCACGATGGTCAGCGGCAACGACGGTGGCCGCTTCTTCAACTATTCCTGAAAACATATTCTGTGTATTTTGGCTTTTTGGGGGTTGGAGTATATTAAAGTGTAGCGCGCCGGCCGAACAGCGGTCCGGCCGACGGCGTAATGAGGCATTAGCGGTTAAGCGTCACGGTGACGGGCTGGAAAACTTTCCACAGGAAGCTGACTGTGACGGTCTGCTTGGCTTTGTCGTACTCGAAGCGCGAGTTGCGCTTGTTGATGGTGACGTTCTTGGGCTTGTCTTTCTGATTGAAAATCACCAACTTGATGGTCTTCTCGGAGCGCGCACCGGGGTATGAGCCGTTGGCCTCGAGGGTGACGTCGACGGTCTTGCCGGAGGCATCGCCGCGCATGGTGATGAGGCGGCCTTTGCGCTCAGGGTTGGGTGTGCGCATATCGTCCTCGAAGAGCACTGACTCGGAGGGCGCGGGCGCGGGGAAGTATTCGACGGTGAGGCGCGTGGGGTCGTAGTTGCCCGTGTGCTTCATGTTGTTCTCGGAGAAAGTGAGGAAGGCGCCCTGACGTGCGAAGAGGGGGAGCTTCTCGAGAGGAGCGGGATAGTTGCTGACCGTCGAGCCGCCTTTGAAGATTTCGGTGGGGTTGTTGAGATCTACCCAGTCGGAGCCGGCGGGGAAGACGATGTCGCGGTCGACGGCGCCCTGCTTCATGACGGGAGCGACCATGACGTCGCGGCCCCAGAGGAACTGGTCGGAGATGTTGTCGTAGTTCTCAGCGGGGTTGGTGGAGTGGAAGTTGAGGGGACGCACCAGCGGCCAGCCTTTCGTGGCGTTCTCGTAGGCGAGGGTGTAGTTGTAGGGGAGCCAGCGGTAGCGCTCTTTGATGAGGGGGAGGATGATATCCTGCACCTCGGGATAATTGATTGGCTCGGCATTGGCCTGGGCGTGGGTGCGGAGCATTGGCGAGAAGAGGCCGAGCTGAAGCCAGCGCACGTAGAGCTCGGTGTCGACGGGATGATTCTGGTCGATGGCAAAGCCGCCGACATCGTGGCCCATGTAGCCGAGGCCGGAGAGGCCGCTGTTGAGCATGATGCGCACCTGGGGCTCGAGGCCGCCCCACGAGCGCGATACGTCGGTGCTCCAGGGGAATACGCTGTAGCGCTGGAGACCCGTTGTGCCGCCGCGCATCATCGACATGAGGCGGCGGTCGGGATAGTTGTTCTTGTAGAGGTCGTAGACAATCTTCGACCAGTCGTTGCCGTACTGGTTGTGGTAGTTTCGGGCGGTGATGCCGTTGGCGTGGAGAGCGGTCTCGGGGTGCTTCTCGGGCTCGCCCAGGTCGCCCCACCATCCGCCGACGCCCATGTCGGTGAGGCGTTTGTAGCGTTTGGTGAGCCACTCGCGGGCGGCGGGAGAGGAGACGTCGAACATGCCGCCTTCGCCGACCCAGATTTCAACGTTCTGCTCCTTCTTGCCAGTGCTGTCGGCGAGCATGATGCCCTTGCCGACGAAGTCGTTGTAGTTGTCGATAGCGCGGCCGTTGCGCAGGATGTAGGGCTGGGTGATGGTGACCACGTTGACGCCCTTGGCGCGCAGATACTGCATCATGTCGACGGGGTCGGGGAACTGGTCGCGGTCCCACTGCAGACGGCCCATGTCCTGCTCTTTGCCATACCAGTAGAGGTCGAGGACCACGCCGTCGAGGGGATAGCCCTTGGCGCGGAGCGAGTCGACGATGTCCTCGGTCTCGCGCTGGGTCTTGTAGCCGTATTTCGAGGTGATGTAGCCCAGAGCCCAAAGGGGCGGGAGGTCCTGGCGGCCGGTGAGCGAGGTGAGGGCGGTGGTGACGTCGGCCAGCGACGAGGCGCCGTTGACGTAGTACCAGCTGACGGGCTGCGGCGTCTCGGTGATGTACTGGATGGGATTCGAGAGCACCATCTTCGCGGCGCCGAAGTCGTCGAAGACGATGGCGTAGCCGTCGGTGGCCAGGAAGAGGGGCATGGTGATGTTCATCGTGGAGATGCGCGGGTCGGTGCCGGTGTATCCGTAGTTCTGCTGATTGTACATGACGAGTGTGTCGCCGCGCAGGTTGAGGCGGTGGCCGCGCTCGCCGGCGCCGTAGAACGAGCCGGTGGCGTCAATGTCGAGGGCGAGCTTCTGCTTGCCGCCGGCAAACTCGCGCAGGCCGCTGTCGGTGACGCTCTTGCCGGGGCCGCCGTTGATGATGACTTTGCCGGAGTTGCGCAGCACGGAAACCTGCAGGCCGCAGAGGTTGGCGGAGATGCCCTTGCCGTCGGGGTTGAGCAGCTCGCCGGGGTCGTTTTCGTCAAGGACGGAGGCGCGGCCGCCGGCGGTGCGGGTGGTGCCGGCGGGCTGGTTGATGACTTTCAGGACATTGTCCGAGAGAGCCACCACGGTGACGACGGCGCCGTTGTCGGTGGTCACCTTTATGTGCTTGGGGTATGACGCCTGTGCCGCGAGGGCGATGCCGAGCGTCAGCGTCAGGGCCAGGGCGATTCTTTTTATCAGTGCAATCATGGGGCGGGGAATTTTTATGCGATTATGGTTTGGTTGAACGGGAGTGTGGTTATGCGAGCCGCGGCTCGTGAAGAAAAACACGCCGGACAGACCCAATCACGCTCAGCGTTCTGTTTCTGTCCGGCATATTATGCTTGAATTCTTAAAGGCTTGGTTTTACGGTTAGTTAAGATGGGGCGGTCGACTGATCAGGGATCAACCATGCACTCCCAGCGGTAAACCGTGATGGAGCCGTCGTTGGAGAAGGGGCCGGAAGCGATGTTCTTCTTGGCTTTCTCTTTCTTGGCGCCGTTTTCGATGAAGCCGGTGAGCTTCTGGAACTGCGACGACTTCTCGAGTTTGGTCTTCCAGGTGCCTTTCAGGTTGGAGAGGCGGTAGTTGTTGAGGTCGTCGTAGAGGCCGCGGAGGAGAGCGTATTTCTCCATGTCGTCGCGCTTCCAGACTTTGTTGTTCTCAAGGTAGCGGATTGCCTCGGCGTCATTGGTGTTGAGCGCGGGAGCGGCCTCGGCTGTCGCGGGCTTGGTCTGGGGGCTGGAGGGATCGGCCACGGGAGCTCCGGGGGCGGCGATTACGTCTCCGGTGCCAACCTCGTCGGTGAACTGCTCGGTGGAGTCGGCCGTCTGCTCCTGGTCGGTGGCGGCGTTGTCGTGGCGTCCGCAGGTCGAGAAAATCCACATCAGCACGATGCCGCAGAAGAGGCCCATGCCGGTGTAGAGCAGTTTGGTCATCATGGACGAGGACTTGCCCACGAAGCCGAGGTGGTTCATGCGTGTGGGGCCTTCCTGGATGTTGTCCAGCAGGGCGTAACCCTCGAGGGGGCTGCCGGTGAGAGGCTTCTTGGCGGCAATCTCGAACTTGATGGGTGCGCCGAGGTCGCTGGAGATGACGGGCACCTCGAAGCGGTAGATTTTGCGACGCTCCTGCATCTGAACCAGGGCGCGCGTCGAGGCGGCCAGGTCCATGGTGCTGTTGTATGTGAGGTAGCCCTCGCAAGAGATGGTCACGATGGCGTGGCGCAGCTGTTCGGATGTGAAGGAGTGGCCCTGGGCGTTGATGTCCACGCCGTTGACCTTGATTTCGCAGGAGGTGAGGGGGTCACGCGTTGTCTGCGAGGTGATGTGGAACGACTTGGGGGTGATTACCTTGTGGGAGTCGGTCGTAGCCACGGGGCTGGGGGTGAACTCGGGGGAGGTCACCTTCTCGGTCTCGACGACGTCCTCGAAGCCGGGGCGGCTCCAGGTGACGGTGAGTTCGGCTCCGAGTGTGCCGAGGATGGGTTTGTCGAGGAGACGGCCGAAGATGTGGGCGGTGAAGCCTTCCTCGCTTTTCTCGGGAGGCAGGATGACGGCCTCTTCGCCGAGGGGCTGGTCGGAGATGTTCACGGCGTCGACGGTGTAGGGGAGCTCGGCGTCGGTGAGAATCACGCCTTTGTATTCGAGGTAGCTCTGCTGGAAGATGCCGCGGCCGCAATAGTCCTCGAGGGTGAGGCCGGTGTTGCCGCCGTACTGGCGCCAGGCGTAGGCTGTGCCGGTGCCGGCGGTGAGGGCCGGGGCGCCGGGGGCGCTGGCATACTCGCGGTTATAGAGCTCGCGAAGCTCGGCAACGTCTTCGTTGGTGACCTCGGTGTTGCTGATTTTGCGGGTGGTGAAGCGCACCACCTCGTCAAGCTCCTGGGCGGTGATGACTGTGTCGGCGGGGATGTAGATCCATGTTGCCAGGTGATGGCCGGCAAAGGGAGGTATGGTGCGGAGGATGATGAAGAAGATGCCCTCGTCTGTGCTCTTGAGCATGTAGAAGATGTTCTTCTCCTCGGGGTTGTATTTCACCAGGTTGACGGCGTTCTTGACGTCGGTGACGTTGCGTCGCACGTCCTCATTAGGGTTGAGGTTGAACAGCGGTTTGAGGGTGGCGCCGCTGCGTGTGATGTATAGCTGTAACTTATTCATGTAAGAAAGGCGGTCTTGCTTAGGTGTTAAGTTGTTGATAATCAGATATATGATAGCGAAAGGCAGCGTTTTTCCGCACGTGAGGGCAGAAAAACAGTCCAATTCACTTGCAAAGATAAGAAAAAAAAGAGACATACACCCCGCTCATTGTCATTATTTTACAAAAAAAATCCTCCGGGCCGGAGAAAAATTCTTCCGTAGCTGTCAAACAATCTACGGCTGCCGGTGTTATAAAAGCATAAAAAACGCCACGCAACGTTTGGAATTTTATGCTAAAAACCGTTCTGCTCTGTTAAATCGGCATCCCTGCGTCCCTCCCTCGCCGCCGCGAGGATGCGCGGCCCGCATTTTGTTCCGCAATCACATATATACTTATCCCTCACATAACTGTAACATTATTATTCACACATAACTAAAACACTGACTATGAAACGTTTTCTCTTCACCCTGACCCTCATTGCGGCGATGGCGATCGGCGCAAGCGCACAGAAAGCACAGTTGCAGATTGGCTACGGCGGCTACACCATGATGGATGCCTGCGACATGCACGACGGAGGCCCCGCCGTGAACACCGCCTGGGGCGCAGTCACCGCCGGCGTCAACTTCAAAGTCGCTCCCAAATTCTCACTGGGCGCCAGCTACACCTTCTCTTCCACGGACCGCAAGCACATTGAGTCGTCCAACATCTATTACCATGTTATCATGCTGAACGCCCGCTATGACTACTGGCGCAACTCTGTAGTGCAACTCTACGGCCATTTAGGCGTTGGTGCCGACATCAGCCATATCACCTATGGCGACGAAAGCAAGAACAAAGGCTATTTCGCCTGCCAGGTATCGCCGCTCGGCGCCGAGGTAGGCCTCAGCCGCAGCTGTGCCATGTTCGGCGAGCTGGGCTTCGGCGCCCAGGGTCTCGTGCAGGTCGGCTTCCGTCTGAACCTCTGAGCGCGGCTTTTGTCCGAAAACCGACAAGGCTGACGCGCGGGAAGAACGATTCCCGGGCGTCAGCCTTGCGTGTGTATTGGCGTGTCTGTCAGTGCGTTACTGCTGCTCGCGAAGATGAATGATGCGCTGGTTGGCGGAGCCTCGGAACAATAGCGAGGTGTCGCGCTGAGCCATGATGAACGGGCCGTCGACCAGCACGTCGAGCTCGGCGAGGATGGGCGCGTAGCGTGGCTGACGCTGCAGCTCCTCGTGGAGGAATCCGGTGTAGCACCACACTGTGTGACCGGCGGCACGGATGCACCGCGCCAGCTCGGTGAGGGCGTCAAGGGGCTGATACATAGGGTCGCCGCCGGAGAAGGTGACGTCGAAATCGTTCTCCGTGACAACCTCCATGAGTTCGTCGACGGTCATATCGCGGCCGGCGGCGAAGTCCCACGACTGAGGATTGTGGCAGCCGGGACACTCGTGGCGGCAGCCGGCGAAGTAGATGGAGGTGCGCAGACCGGGGCCGTCCACGCTCGTGCCCTCCACGATGTCTATCACGCGAAGTGTGTTCATGACGCAGGCAGGGTGGCGACGGGCTTATTTGTGGATGACGCGGTCTTTGAGCTCGGCCAGTTTGGCGGAGTTCCAGCGGTCGGTGGTGCCCACGAGGTAGCCGGTGATGCGCTGCAGTTTGTCGATATTCCGGCTGTGGCAGTGGGGGCACTCCTCCAGGTCGGTCGAGGCATCTTCGTAGCCGCAGTCCATGCAGCGGTTGCGGTTGTGGTTGACCGAGCCGTAGCCGATGTTGTACTTGTCCATGAGGTCCACGATGTCCATGATGGCCTGTGGATTGTGGGTGGCATCGCCGTCGATCTCCACATAGAAAATGTGGCCGCCGGTGGTCAGCTCGTGGTATGGAGCCTCGATTTTTGCCTTGTGGCGCGGCGAGCACTTGTAGTAGACGGGCACGTGGTTCGAGTTGGTGTAGTAGATTTTGTCTGTGACGCCGGGGATGACGCCGAACGACTTGCGGTCTTTGGCGGTGAATTTGCCGGAGAGGCCCTCGGCGGGCGTTGCCAGGATGGAGTAGTTGTGATGGTAGCGCTCGGAGAATTCGTTGGCGCGCGAACGCATGTGGCTGACTATGCGCAGACCCAGTGCCTGCGACTCGGCGCTCTCGCCGTGGTGTTTGCCGGTGAGGGCGATGAGACACTCGGCCAGGCCGATGAAGCCGATGCCGAGGGTGCCCTGGTTGATGACCGACTCCACGCGGTCGTTGGGACCGAGTTTCTCGGCAGCGGGAACTGCTTGGCCAGCGCTGTCTTCTGGAAGTTGAAGCGGTCGTTGAGCTGACGGGCTGTTATTTCGAGCACGTCATCGAGGCGGTTGAAGAAGCGGCGGATGCGCTCCTCGGGGTCCTTGATGGCCATGCACTCGATGGCGATGCGCACGATGTTGATGGTGGAGAACGAGAGGTTGCCGCGGCCGATGGATGTCTTCGGACCGAAGCGGTTTTCGAAGACGCGGGTGCGGCAGCCCATGGTGGCCACCTCATAGAGGTAGCGTTTGGGGTCGTCGGCGCGCCAGAGCTCGTGCTGGTTGAAGGTGGCGTCGAGGTTCACGAAGTTGGGGAAGAAGCGACGTGCGGTCACTTTGCAGGCAAGGCAATAGAGGTCGTAGTTGGGGTCCTCGGGCTTGTAGCTGATGCCTGTTTTCTTCTTCCAGATCTGGATGGGGAAGATGGCGGTGGCGCCGTTGCCCACGCCCTCATAGGTGGAGTGGAGCAGCTCGCGGATGATGCAGCGGCCCTCGGCGGAGGTGTCCGTGCCGTAGTTGATCGACGAGAAGACCACCTGGTTGCCGCCGCGCGAGTGGATGGTGTTCATGTTGTGGATGAACGCCTCCATGGCCTGGTGAACGCGCGAGACGGTCTGGTTCATGGCGTGCTGGAGGGCGCGCTCCTCGCCTTTCAGACCGTCGAGGGGCTTCTTCTCGTAGTCCTTGAACGTGGCCTCGTAGTGGGCGGAGAGGTCGAGGCCGGTCATTTCTTCGGCCTTTTTCAGCTCCTCTATATAAGATGAACGCACGAAGGGCGCCAGGTAGAAGTCGAAGGCGGGGATGGCCTGGCCGCCGTGCATCTCGTTCTGGGCGGTCTCCAGCGATATGCAGGCGATGATCGAGGCCGTCTCAATGCGCTTGGCAGGGCGGCTCTCGCTGTGGCCGGCGATGAATCCGTGGTGGAGGATGCGGTCGAGGGGATGCTGCACGCAGGTGAGCGACTTGGTGGGGTAGTAGTCCTTGTCGTGGATGTGGAGATAGCCGTCGCGTATGGCCTGGCGGGCCTCGTCGGTGAGCAGATAGTCGTCGACGAAGGGCTTGGTTGTCTCGCTGGCGAATTTCATCATCATGCCGGCGGGCGAGTCGGTGTTCATGTTGGCGTTCTCGCGCGTGATGTCGTTGTTCTTGGCCTCGATGATTTCCAGGAAGATGTCGCGTGTCTTGGCGCGGCGTGCGATGCTGCGCTGGTCGCGGTAGGCGATGTATTTCTTGGCCACTTCCTTGCGGGGGCTCTTCATGAGCTCGAGCTCCACGCGGTCCTGGATTTGCTCCACGGTCATGGTGGGTTCGCCGGTCATGGAGATGCGGTCGGTGATTTTGTTGATGAGGGTCTCGTCCTCGCCGAGCTCGGTCTGGAGCATGGCTTTGCGGATGGCGGCCTTGATTTTTTCTTCGTTGAAGCCCACAACGCGTCCGTCGCGTTTGACAATGGTCTGAATCATCTTGGAGATAAAGTATTGAGGTGTTGAAAGGAAGTAATTTGCTGTTCTCGTGGTATGTTCCCGCGAGGGGAATTCTTAGGCTTGGTGAGGGTTGCGAAAAGCCCTCTCTGTTCCGGGGAGCAAAGGTACGACAAACAAACGTTTTGTGCAAATATTTGCCCTGAAATTTTTCAACAAATTTTCGTTTTGGAAAACTTTTCTCGTACTCCTAAAATTTAAAACGCTGATAAACAGTAAAATAAAAATTATTTTGGAAAACTTTGACCTTTAACCTGTTCTCGATTGTTTGAATTTTGGTGTCCGACAGGGTTCTCCATAACGGCAGAGAAAGGCGGCGCCCGAGCGGGCGTCGCCTTTCTCAATCGGACAACCGGGCCGGTTGGTTCAGTTGCTGGAATACGGAGCGTTTAGTCCTGATATTCGATGACGGCTGCGTCGGCGGCAACGGGGGCGCCGGGAGCGCAGAGGATGCGTTTGATGACGCCGTCGCGGTCGGCTTCGATCTCGTTCTCCATCTTCATGGCCTCGAAGACAACGACGGTCTGGCCTTTCTTGACAGAGTCGCCGGGTTTCACCTTGATCTCGACGATGGTGCCGGGCATGGGAGCGGTGATGCAGTGGCCGGTGACAGGGCCGTTGTCGGCGGCGGGAGCGTCGGCCTTGGCCTCGGCAGCGGGAGCCTCAGCGGCTTTCTTGGCGGCGGCTTCCTCGTTGCGGCGTTTGCGCAGGAAGGGGTTGGCCACGTTGGGGAGCAGCTCGAGCAGGAGCTCTTCCTCGCGGTTGGAGGCCAGCTTAACGCCGAGCTCGGGAATCTCGGGGTTCTCGGGACGCTTGTAGGACGATGTGTCGTAGGGATGCTCGGTGGCGTCGCCGGTGATTTTCTCGCGGAAGGCGGGGTCAACGGGCACGGGAGTGTGGCCGTATTCGCCCTTGACGAGCGAGATGAACTGGTTGGACTTGGTGGTGTAGTCGGGCTTGCCGGCGCGGCGGTCGATGGCCACCATCACGGCCTGCGAGCCTACGATCTGAGAGGTGGGCGTCACCAGGGGCACCAGACCGGCGTCGCGGCGAACCATCGGAATGAGGCGCATGGCGTCGTCGAGCAGGTCGCTGGCGTTCAGGCTCTTGAGCTGGGCAACCATGTTCGAATACATACCGCCGGGGACCTCGGCCTCTTTGACCAGTTCGTTGGGTTTGGGGAATCCGAAGTAGTCCTCGATGGCGTGGCAGTGCTCGAGCAGTGCGTCGAAGTCCTCGGCCTTTGCGGCGGCGACGGCGGCGTCGAGGTGTGCCTCCACGTCGGCGGGCAGCTGGTCCTTGAGAGGATCGAACTCGCGGGGGAAGTGGTCTTTGTTGAGGTCGTAAGCGGCCAGGCTCTCGCGGGCGCCGCGAAGGTGCTTGCGGATTTCGCCGACGGCCTCCATGTTGGCCTCGATCTCAACGCCGAGTTTCTGACAGAAGAGGTAGATGAGCTCGATGGCGGGAGCTGCGGAGCCTCCGCCGAACCACCAGATGTTGGTGTCGAGGATGTCTACGCCGTTGAGGATGGCCATCACGCCGGAAGCCAGGCCGTAGCCGGGAGTGCAGTGGGTGTGGAAGTCGACGGGAACGTTGACAGCAGCTTTGAGTTTCTTGATGATCGAGGCGGCGCGGGCGGGCGTTACCAGGCCGGCCATGTCCTTGAGGGTGATGATCTTGGCACCCAGGCGCTCCATCTCGACGGCCTTGTTGACGAAGTATTCGTCGGTGAAGATCTTCTCAGGCTCGGCGGCGGCAGCTTTCTTCTTGCCGAAGAGTTTCTTGAAGAAACCGCCGGAGGTCTCCTCGGCCACTACGGTGGGTTTGGGGTCGACGGTGTAGCAGACAGCGCCGTCGGCGATGCCGCCCAGCTCGTTGATGAGGCGGATCGACTCCTTCACGTTGTCGATATCGTTGAGCGCGTCGAAGATGCGCATCACGTTGAGGCCGTTCTTGATGGCCTCTTTGTAGAATCCTTCGAGGACATAGTCGGGGTAGGGGACGTATCCGAAGAGGTTGCGGCCGCGGGAGAGGGCAGAGAGCAGGCTCTTGCCCTTCATGGCTTTGGAGATGATGCGCAGGCGGTCCCAGGGGCTCTCGTCGAGATAGCGCATTACGGAGTCAGGCACGGCGCCGCCCCACACCTCCATGATGTAGAAACCGGCATTCTCATAATAGGGCAGAAGTTTGTCTATCTCCTTCTGGCTCAGACGTGTTGCGAAGAGTGACTGCTGACCGTCACGCAGGGTCAGGTCTCGGATTTTTAACTTGCGCTTTTCCATGAAAAAAAGTAGTTTAGGGTTTGGTATCTTTTTGTTGTGTTTGTATGCTTGTGAAGGGGCTTGTCGGGGAGGTCCCGGGGCGTTTTTTCGCAGGGGTGCGACGCCCGCGGGGCCTGCTTTCGCAAGTCCGTTTGCAAAGGTATGGATTTTTTTGTGAATTAAAGAAATAATTCCGTATATTTTTTCATAAAAAATTGCTACTTTTGTACTCAAAATGCACCGCTATATATATGTTTAGTATTTTCAACAAGCATAGAGAGCCCATAAAGCTCTGGTTTTCAACGGATATACACGCTCACATCCTCCCCGGAATCGACGACGGCTCGCCCGACCCCGAAACATCGCTCCAACTCCTCGAGGGTATGCGCGACCTCGGCATCACAAAAGTGATTGCCTCGCCCCACATCACGGAGAACACTTTCGAGAACAACGCCGAGACCATCGACGCCGCCCAGGCCGCCCTCGACAGCGCCATGGCCGACGCCGGGATGACCGGCATAACCGTCTCGCACCACGCCGAGAACCGCGTCGATTCGCTGTTCATGCGCAACTTCAAGGCCGGAAATCTGCTCACCCTGCCCGGTAAAGTGCTCCTCATCGAGAACTCGTTCGTCCAGGAGCCGTGGGGACTCGAGCAGCTCATCTATGACCTGCAGGTTGCCGGATATACGCCCGTGATGGCCCACCCCGAGCGCTTCCACTACTATACGCCTCAGCGCCTGCGCGAGCTTCACCGCAAGGTCGACTTCCAGGTGAACATGCTCTCGCTCGCCGGTTACTACGGCAAGAACATACGCAAACGCGCCGAGGAGATGATGGAGATGCACCTCATCGACTATCTCGGCACCGACACCCACAATATGACGCACGTCGAGGCCATCCGTGACTATCTCGGCACGAAGAACGCCGTGAAAGACCGCGAGATTCTGGCGCCGCTCATCAAGAACAGCCGCTTCGACTGACCGCTGCGGAAGGCCGTTTAATTGCGAAATAAAAACGTATCACACAGACAATTCCCCAATGAAGAAACAGAATATCATCGCCGTGATGGCCGCCGCCGTGGCCCTCGGCGCAGGCGCACAGATCAACTCGCCGGCCCCCGCGGGCTTCGTGGAGCGCGGCGCCGCCATGTATGCCTCCGAGAACTATCTTGGCGCCATGCAGCAGCTGAGCCATGCCGCCGCCGGCCGTCCGCTCACCCTCGCCGAGCGCGAGGAACTTGAGTATCTCAAGGCCATGAGCGCCGTGAGCCTCGGCAATCCTGATGCCCGCGCCCTCCTCGACCAGTGGCTGCGCGACTGGCCCGAGAGCCCGCGCCGCGCCGACGTGCTCATGACGGTCGCCGACTGCGAGCTCGCCAACAGCTTTGGCGCCGCCCTCAAGCTCTACACCGCCGTCAACCCCGGGGCGCTCACCTCGCAGACGCGTCGCGAAGACCTGGCCTACCGCATGGCCTTCTGCAACCTGCGCCTGGGCGAATATGCCGACGCCCTCGCCCTCTTCAACAGCCTGGAGTCGAGTGAGCGCTACGCCAATGCCGCACTCTTCTACCGCGGATACATCGCATACGCCCGCGGCGACTTCCGCCAGGCACGCGAGCTCTTCTCGGGCGTGAACACCACCACCGAGCCCGGAAGCATGGCCGACTACTACCTCAGCCAGATTTACTTCATGGACGGCGAATACGACAAAGCGCTGTCCACGGCCCGCGAGCTGCTGAAACGCAGCGGCATCGAGCCCGCGTTCACCGCCGAGGCCAACCGCATCGCCGGCGAGAGTCTCTATCAGCTCGACCATCCCGCCGAGGCCATCCCCTATCTCACCGCCTACGCCTCGCAGGTGGAGACGCCGCTGACCTCGACCATGTACATCCTCGGCCTGAGCTATTACAACAACGGCGAATACGAGAAAGCCGTCGACGCCCTGCGCCCCGTCACCGACGACGACAGCGCCATGGGCCAGAACGCCTACCTCTACGTGGGCCAGGCCCTGCTCAAGGAGGGCGACAATGACGGCGCCATCATGGCCTTCGACCGCGCCGCACGCATGACTCACGACAATGACGCCGCCGAGGCCGCCTACTACAACTATGCCGTCGCGAAATACATGGGCGGCAACGTGCCCTTCGGCTCGTCGGTCACCGTCTTCGAGGACTTCCTCACGCGCTTCCCGTCGTCGCGCCGCGCCGAGCAGGTGCGCCAGTACATCATCAACGGCTATGTCACCGACAACAACTACGAGGCCGCGCTCAACGCTATCAACCGCGCCTCGAACCCCTCCGCCGCCGTCCTCGCCGCCAAACAGCGCGTGCTCTACACGCTGGGCTCGCGCGACCTTGCCGCCGGCAATGTCGACATGGCCGTCAAGCGTCTGACCGAGGCCGAGGCCCTCGCCTCGCACAATGCCGACTATGCCCGTGAGACACATCTGGCTCTGGGCGAGGCGCTCCTCCACAAGGACGACTATGCCGGCGCCGAGCGTCAGCTGAAAGCTTTTCTCGACAACAGCCGCGGCGCCTCGCGCACCAACGTCGCCGTGGGCCGTTACGACCTTGGATACGTCTACCTCGGACAGCATCAGTTCGCGCAGGCCGCCGGCGAGTTCCGCCAGGCCCTCTCCGCGCAGAAAGAGCTGGAGCCGACGATGGTGGCCGACGCATACAACCGCCTCGCCGACGCACAATATTATCTCAAGGACTTCAACGCCGCCGCCGAGGCCTATGACAAGTCCTACGCCGCCTATCCCTCTGCCGGCGACTACGCCCTCTTCCGGAAAGCCATGATGCAGGGCTATGCCGGAAACTTCGCCGGCAAGCTCCGGGGCATGCGCTCGCTCCTCGACAACTTCCCCACCTCCTCCATGCGCGCCGACGCCATGCTGGAGATGACTGAGGCTCAGCTGCGCACCGGCGACAACAACGGCGCCATCGCCACCTGGAAGGAGCTCATCGAGAAATATCCCGACACGGCCCAGGGACGCCAGGCCTATCTGCAGATGGCGCTCACGATGGGCCGCATGGGCAACAATGCCGATGCCGACCGCACCTACCGCGAAATCATCACGCGCTATCCCACCAGCGACGAGGCAGCCCAGGCCGCCGAGATTCTGAAGCGCGAGGCCGCCGATGCCGGCACGCTCGAGGATTACATCGCCTTCATCAACACTGTCGACAATGCGCCTAAAATCGACGCCACCGAGGCCGACCGCCTGGAGTACACCGCCGCCGTCGACCGCGCCGACGACAAGGGCGACTTCTCGCGCCTCGAGGCTTACGTCAAGAAATATCCCGACGGCAAATACACGGCTCAGGCCTACGGTCTGCTGCTGGAGAATGCCGCCGCCAAGAAGACGGCCGATGCCGTCCGATATGCCAACACCGTAATCGACCGCTGGCCCGACCGCGCCTCTGCCGAGACGGCCTACGCCGTCCTGGCCCGCGACTATGAGAAGGCCGGACGCGCTGAGGATGCTCTCGCCAACTGGACGGCTCTGGCCGGACGCGCTTCGTCGCCGGAAGTCGCCAACGAGGCACGCATGGGTGTGCTCCGCATGGCCCGTCAGCTCGGTCGCGCCGAGGCGCTCGAGAAAGCTTCGCAGGCCATTCTGACCTCCACCGCCGCCGGCGCCGGTCAGAAGACAGAGGCAACCTTCTCGCTGGGCATGGCTCAGCAGCTGAAGGGCGACAACGAGGCCGCCATCAAGACATGGGACAAGATTGCCGGCAACACCTCCGACATCTTCGGCGCCCAGGCCGCCGTCTACCGCGCCGACGCCTTGCTGAAGAGCGGCAACCCGGCCGCAGCCAAGAAGGCAGCCGAGGAGTTCACCGACAGCGACACGCCCCACGCCTACTGGCTTGCCCGCGGATTTATCGTGCTGGCCGATGCTCTCACGGCCCAGGGCAAGAAGGCCGAGGCCAAGGAATTCCTCATCGCCATACGCGACAACTATCCCGGCAAGGAGAAGGACATCCGCGCCATGGTGGAGCAGCGTCTCAAATAATCGCCCCGTCGCAGAGCTGTTAACGGAAAAATGACAAACAGACTTCATTAACACATTGAATATGAAAGCATTATATATAATGGCAGCGGCCCTTGCCGCAACAAGCCTCTCGGCCGCCGGCCAGCAACTCAACACCGAGGTGGTGATTGACCGCGAGATTGAGCCGGAGGTGCGCGAGGTGGCACGTCCCGCCGCGTTCGCCCCGCAACTCTTCTCCGCTCCCGTGGCCAAACTGAACCTGCGGGCATGGGAGTATGACCGCCCCGGCCAGATTCGCCGCCAGCTGACGGTGCTCGACCCGGCCCGCTATGCCGACACCATCGCCGTCTCACCCTATCGCGGCTACGCCTCCGTCGGCTATCTCCCCGCGATGAACCTCGGCGCCAACGCCGGATACCGCTTCATCAACCGCAAGGACACGCGCCTCGGCGCCTGGCTCAACTACTCCGGCCAAAGCTATCACGTCAACCCCGCCCGATTCCTGGACCCCACGGTCAGCGACAAGGACAAGGTGTCGCTCTCGCAGCACGTCTTTGACCTGGGCGCCGACTTCAGCCACAACACCGAATACGGCACGCTCGGCATCGACGCCGCCTTCACCTATGGCACCGTCTCCCAGCCCATGTACAAGTCCGACTTCAACCAGAACGCAACGGGCTTCGAGCTGAACGCCGGATGGCACTCCGTGTCGAAGAAGCTGCCCTGGCATCTCGCCGTCGGCTTCTCGACCTTCGGTTTTGACAAGGTGACGCCCGGCTTCGAGGACTATGCCCTCGTCGACGAACGCGCGCCCTACAAGCCCGACGCCGTGCGCGATTACAACTACACCATCAAGGGCGGCATTGAGAAGCCCTTCGGCAATCACAGCGCCTTCGGCCTCGACATGGATCTGCAGTTCCAGCATCTCTCACAACTCAACTTCCTGGGTATGTGGGACTTCTTTGGCGGTGCCGAAGATGTGCCCGTCATCTACAACATGGGCGACTGCAACTACAACGTCCTCCGGTTCACACCTTATTATAGGTACGCGCGCGCGAAGTTCAGCGCCCGCATCGGCGTGGACGTGGCCGTGTGCCTCGGCGAATACAAGAAGACGCGCTTCAACGCCAACGCACTCATGGCCTGGACGCCTTCGCAGCAGTTCGCCGCCTGGCTGCGCTATGAGGCGCCCGTGCGTCCCACCACGCTCCACGAGCTCTATAACTACAGCCCCTACATGTCCTCGATGTTTGCCGCCGGCCCGACCCTCGTCAACGGCCACGGCACCATCGGCGTCACCATCGGCCCCCTCAAAGGCTTCAGCCTGGAGATTTGGGGCGGTTGCAGCGACACCGACGCGACGCCCTTTATGGTGTCGGTCGACAACCGTGACCTCTACATGATTGCCAGCGGCCACGCCTTCACCTACGGCGCCCGCGCACGCTACTCCTACAACAGCCTCTTCACCGTCCACGCTTCCGCCGAAGGCAGCCAGAACGGCGATGACAATGTCAACTATCTGTGGCTGGACCATGCCAAATACGACGTGAAGGCCGGCTTCGAAATCACGCCCATCGAGAAGCTGACCGTTGGCCTCGACTGGCACTTCCGCTCCGGTCGCAACGCCGTGTACTGCTTCAAGGCCGACGGCGTGGACCTCTACGGCTACGACGCCGAGCTGCGCTCGCTGGGCATCGTCAACGACCTGGGCCTCCACGCCGCCTACCGCATCAGCGATGCCCTCACCGTGTCGGCCAACCTGCAGAACCTCATGTGCCGCCGCTGGCAGCTGGTTCAGGGCGTCGACTCGCCGCGCCTCAACGGCCTGCTGGGCGTCTCTTACAAATTCTGACATAAACACACTAATGGAAAAACCCGAAATATCCATCACCAAAGACCAGGTTGCGGAAATGCCTGTGGTCAACCTGCCCGGCGGCAGCCGTGACATCACGGTTGTCGACTCGTCGGCAAAGGCCAAGATGGCAGTCCGCGCCCTCAGCAAATGCTCGCACATCGGCTTCGACACCGAGACCAAGCCCACCTTCCAGCGCGGCGGACACATGCACAAGGTGGCCCTGCTCCAGCTCAGCACCGACGACCACCACTTCCTCTTCCGCCTCACCGTCCCCGGCATCTTCGAAATCGTGCGGCCGCTCCTGGAGAATCCCGACGTCATCAAGGTGGGCCTCTCCGTCCATGACGACTACAACGCCCTGCGCCGCCGCGGCGAAATCAATCCCGCCGGCTTCCTCGACCTTCAGGACTATGTGCGCACCTTCCACGTCACCGACATCTCGCTGCAGAAGATCTACGCCATCGTCTTCGGCGGCCGCATCTCCAAGAGCCAGCGCCTGACCAACTGGGAGGCGCCGTCGCTCACCGTCCAGCAGCAGATCTATGCCGCCCTCGACGCATGGGCGTGCCTGCGCCTCTACAAGTATATCCGCAGCGGGCAGTTCCGTCCGACCGAGTCGCCGTTCTACCATATTGTCTCCGACGACCCCGTGGGCGCGCTGCCCCCGCACAATCCCTCCTGACCATGGCCCGACGACTCAAAAAATCGACCACGCTCCCCGTGGTGCTTCTCATCTATCTGGCCGTCATGGCCTACATCGGCTGGGGAAGCCTCAAGGCCGGACAGCTGACCCTGACGGAATACCTGCTGATTCTCTTCGGCACCCTCGCGTGCATCATCCTCCTCCACTTCTCCCTCAAACGCCGTGAGCGCCTGCGCCGCGAGCGCGAAGAAGACATCCGTAAAAACGACAACCAATAAAGACCTGAATATGAGAAAGATAATGATTGCGATAGGCGCCGCGGCCCTGCTTGCCGTCGGCTGCGCCAAATCCTCCGACAACGCCGAATCCGGCGACGCCGCCCCGACAACGCCCACCGAGGCCCTCGCCGAGGCAGAAGCCACCGATAATGCCGCCACCGTGGCTGCGCCCGAGACAGCCGCTCCCGCCGAAGCAGCAGTCGCCGGCGAACAGCCGCCCATGGCCGCTTCGCCCAAACTTGACACCGAGCGCATCGTGCCCATGGTGCAGCAGGAGAAAATCACCGCGGCCGACTACGACTTCCTGCTCACCCAGCTCGACGTCATCGGCCAGCAGACCAAGGGCATGACCGGCCCGCAGATGGACAAATACCTCGAGAACATGACTGAGGACCAGCTACTCGCCTACGCCACCGTCATCATGGGCCTCGCAGCCGCCGCCAATGACGGCTCGCTCACGCCCGCCCAGGTCGAAACCTACAAATCCATCGTCGCCCGCTACCCCAACCTCCAGTAACCAAGGCGCTTAACCGAAAACAGGCCGGGGCGGAATCTGATACACAAAATGTTTTTTGTCGGATTCCGCCCCGGCCTGTTTTCCGGTGAGGGGAGGGTTATTTGCCGGCGTGGCGCGGCACGTTGCGGTTGTGCTCGCCGAAGAGCTTCATGGCGCTCTCGGTGAAGGCGCGGCAGTTCGACGAGAGCGAGCCGGCGCGGGCATAATCGCTCTCCGAGTCGACGGTGATGAGGCGGTGGCTGCGGCGTCCATTCTCGCCGGGGATGGTGAAGACGAGGCGGTATTCGGCATCGTCGACCTTGGCCTGACCCTGCGCGTCGCGGCTGATGTTCACCTTCACCATGGCGCCACCGCGGCAGTCGCGGTCGCGCATGGCCGACACGAAGTTGCCCAGCGAGTAGACTACGAGCTGGTTCTTGCCGGAGGTGGTGGTGTTCATCTCCATGGGCTGCACAACGTGGGGATGGCCGCCCATAACGACGTCTACGCCCTTGTCGCACAGGAACTTGGCAAGCGACTTCTCGTCGTCTCCCGGAATGAGGTGGTACTCGGCGCCCCAGTGTGGTATGGCGATGAGGATTTCGGCGCCGGCCCGGCGTGCGGCCGTGATGTCGCGGGCGATGACGTCGCGGTCAATGTAGTCGACGACAACGTCGCCCTGGACGCGGATGCCGTTGGTGCCGTAAGTGTAGTTGATGAAGCCGACCTTGATGCCGTTGATATTCTTGATGAACGGCAGCGCTTTGGCGCGTGCGGCGGCGTTGGGGTAGGTGCCGATGTGGTCGAGGCCCAGGCTGTCGAGGTAGGTGATGGTGCGGCGCAGGCCGGCATCGCGGCGGTCGAGAGTGTGGTTGTTGGCCGTGAGCGCCATGTCGAAGCCGGCATCCTGGAGGGCCTTGGCGTAGGAGACGGGCGAGCTGAAGCAGGGGTAGCCGGTGAAGTCGGTGTTGTTGAGCGTCGTCTCGAGGTTCACGACGGCATAGTCGGCGGCGGAGACGTAGGGAGCAATTTCGTCGAAGCATCCCGAGTAGTCGAAGACACCACCGGAGCGGCGCGCTGTCTCAAGCTGCGGGCCGTGCTGCATGGCGTCGCCGGCGAAGACGATGGAGGCTTTGGCGGGCTGTTGGTCCTGCACACCGCCCTGCGGGGGCAGCAGCATCACGTTCAGAAGTGACACGAGAGCTATGAGTATCTGCATGATTGGTTAGGCGTTTAGTTTCAGATGTTTAGTGATGCAAAGGTACAACAAAAGTCAGTAAACGCCAAATTTTGCAGCCAATTGCGCCGAAAAACGGCGGAAAAGCCGTAACTTTGCAGGTGCGAAGCCGCTCCCCGCCGGCGGCCCGCGACAATGACCGAGCATGATAAACATCGATGAGAAATATCTGAACGAGCTTCCCGTCGGCGCAGTGACCGCCGACGTCGACCGCGCCTTGTGCGAGGGCACGCGGTTGGTGGTGACGGCGCCGCCCGGTTCGGGCAAGTCGACGCTGCTGCCGCTGACTATTGCGCGCGGCATGGGCGACACGGCGGGTCGCATCGTCATGCTCGAGCCGCGGCGTGCCGCCGCGCGTCAGATTGCCATGCGCATGGCCGCGATGCTCGGAGAGAAAGTCGGTCAGACCGTCGGCTACCGCATGCGCCTGGAGAGCCGCGTCAGCGCCGCCACGCGCATCGAGGTGGTGACGGAAGGCGTGATGGAGCGCATGCTCATCGACGACCCCACGCTCGACGGCGTCGGCTGCGTGGTGTTCGACGAGTTCCACGAACGCAGTCTCACGGCCGATCTGTGCCTGGCGCTAACGCTTGAGGCTCAGTCGGTTATCCGCGATGACTTGCGCTTGGTCATCATGTCGGCCACCATCGATGCCGAAGACCTGTGCCGACGACTCGACGCGCCGCTCGTGACCGCCGAAGGTCGTATGTTCGACGTCGAGATAAAGAATCTGGAAGACACGGACGCCCGAAATTGCGCCGAAGACGTTGCCGCCGGAGTGCGCCGGGCGTGGCGCGAACAGCCGGGAAACATCCTGGCGTTCCTGCCCGGTCAGGCCGAGATACTGCGCTGTGCCGACGAACTGCGCGCCACCCTTCCCGACGCGCTCGTCATGCCGCTATACGGACTCATGGCGCCGCAGGAGCAGTATCGCGCGCTGGAATACAGTCCGGAGGGACAGCGCAAGATTGTGCTGGCCACGCCCATCGCCGAGACCTCGCTGACCATCGGCGGCATCACGGCCGTGGTCGACTCGGGTCTCTGCCGCGCCGTGCGCTTCAACGCCGCCACGGGACTGAGTCGCCTCGAGACACAGCGCATCTCCATGGATATGGCCGCGCAGCGCGCCGGCCGCGCCGGACGTCTCAGCGCCGGCGTCTGCTACCGCCTTTTTACACGCGCCACCGAACACCGCATGGACGTGGCGCGCAAGCCCGAGATAGAGGATGCCGACCTGGCCGGAATGATGCTCGAGATAGCCGCATGGGGCGGGGCACATGCCGAAGAACTGCCGTGGATAATGCCGCCGCAGCCGGGACATATCGCGCAGGCAGTCAGGGTGTTGACGCTACTCGGCGCCCTCGATGAAAACGGAAAAATAACGCCGCGCGGACGGCGCATGGCCGCGCTGCCGTGCCATCCGCGCATTGCCAACATGCTGGTGACGGCCGCCACGCCCGGGCTGCGGGCACTTGCCGCCGACATCGCCGCGGTGCTCGAGGAGAAGGACCCGGTGAAAGACGATGACGATGCCGACCTGAACACGCGCATCGCTCTCCTGCGCCAGCAGCGCCGGTCCGGCAATGTCGGCGGACGCTGGGCGCGCATCGACGCCGTCAGCCGGCAGTACTGCCGCCTCGTGCATGTCCAGCCCGAGAGCGGGCCGGTGACGGCGGAGGACACCGGTATGCTCGTCGCCGGCGCCTATCCCGAGCGTGTGGCCATGCAGACGGCGGCGGGAATCTACCGCCTGCCTTCCGGCGAGACCGTAACACTCTCAGAAGCAGACACTTTGAACGCATCGCCGTTCTTAGCTGTGGCCTCCATGGGACGCCGCATCTTCCTGTCATCGCCCGTCACGCGCGATGTTCTCGAGGGCCTGGCACATTGGGTGGAAAATCTGTCGTGGAACAGCCGCGAGGGCCGCGTCATCGCCCGCAACGAGCTGCGTCTCGGCGTCTTAGTCATTGACTCAAAGCCCATTGACAGTCCCGACCGCTCACTCATCGCCGCCACCATCGCCCGCGCCGCCGTCAAGGAAGGGCGCACGATGTTCGACTTCGGCGACGATGTCCAGCGCCTTCAGCGCCGCATCGCCGTCGTCGGCACCTGGCACCCCGAGATGGAGCTGCCGGACGTCACAACCGACACACTTCTTGCCACGGCCGAGGAGTGGCTGCCCATGTACCTGGGCCGCGCGACAACCGTGACGGAACTGCGCAAGATTGACCTGTGCGAAGTGATAAAAGGCATTGTGGGATACGATGTTATGGAGCGCGTCGACCGCATCGCGCCCACGCATCTGCGCCTGCCGGGAGGTCGCAATGCCCGCATCGACTACCGCGCCGGCACCGACCTGCCCGTGGTGAGCGCGCGCCTGCAGGACTGCCTGGGAATGCTTGACACGCCGCGCCTCGACAACGGCACGCGCCCGGTGCTCATGGAACTTCTCTCGCCGGGCTTCAAGCCCGTGCAGCTGACCACCGACCTCCGCGGCTTCTGGACAACCACCTACTTTGAGGTCCGCAAAGAGCTTCGCCGCCGCTACCCCAAACACCGCTGGCCCGACGACCCCCTCGCCCCTGTTCAGTAACCCTGCACCCCTGTGTGAAAAAGACGAACCCCGCCCTTGGCGCCTAAGCACCCGGTGGGGTTCAAAAGTCTGTGCAGCAGGATGTTCCGGTAAGCGCCGGCAGCACGGTCAGGCGGCAGGGCTGCCGCGCATCTGGCGCTCCACGCGCCTCTCAGTGCTTCTTGCTCTTCTTGTCTTTGCTCTTGCTGTCTTTTTTTGCCTTGCTCTTGGGGATTTTCAGGGACTGGCCCGGCTGGATGTTGTTGCTCTTGAGGTTGTTGGCCTTTTTGAGGTCCTCGACGGAGACGTGGTTGCGCTGGGCGATGGTGTAGAGGTTGTCGCCGGCTTTGATGGTGTGCTCGGCTGTTTTGCCGCCCTTCTTAGCCCGGCCGATGTCTTTCTTGGACTTTTTGTCGGCGCGTTTTGCGGGCTCTTTGCGGGCGGTGGTGCCGCCGGCGGCATCACGTATCTCCTTGCGGGTGGGGCGTTTGGCTGCGTAGTTGTCGCCGCTTTTCGAGGTGGCATCGAGGGCGGCTTTTGCTGAGGCAGAGCGGCGGCTCAGGCCGGCGTAGGCGTTCTTGGTGAGGCCTTGCTGGATGATGGAGACGGGGTGGACGGGGCGTCCTTTGTCGGCGAGGGAGTGTTGAAAGAGCCACTCGTAGGTCTCGGGCAGGTAGAAGAGTCGGGCGGGAGCGCCATGGTTCCAGCCGGGCACGCGGTCGTAGACGAAGCGGTGGCCGCCGCGGCTTTTCATCTCGGCGACGGGTTTGTCGGAGGCGGAGACGGGGACGGCGGCGTCGGCGGTGCCGTGGACAATCCACATTGGCACCTTGTTGAGGGCATCATAGTCCTTTGAGGTGGTGCCGCCGCACATGGGGATGGCAGCGGCAATCCTGTCGGGGTAGGCGGCGGCGAGGTCCATCGTGCCGAAGCCGCCCAGCGACATTCCCAGCACGTAGATGCGCGTGGTGTCGATGGGGTTGTTGGCCACCACGTTGTCAACAATGTTCATGATGCGCTCGGGACTCCATGCGCTGCCGGGGTTCTGGGGCGCCAGGATGTAGGCGTCGATTTTG
The DNA here is from genome assembly GCA_004552485.1 of Bacteroidales bacterium. GTDB lineage: Bacteria > Bacteroidota > Bacteroidia > Bacteroidales > Muribaculaceae > CAG-873. The sequence goes on from SFOH01000012.1 coordinate 32,911, forward strand.
CGGCCGCGGTCGATGGCGGCGATGGAGCCGTAGCGGCGGACTGTCTGGAGATTGCTGCCGCAGAGGCTGCGTCCGTGGAGGAAGATGACGAGGGGCAGGCGTCCGTGGGTTGCGGCCGTGGCGGAGGCACCGGGCTCAGCATTTTTCTCGCGTGCCGACGGAGGCAGGGGCACCGGGGCGGTGGCGGAGGCCACGCGCGGCGCCGTGGTGGAGGTCGCCTCGTCCACGAGATTGGCGACGGGCGGCAGGTCTTCTTCGACAATCTCGGCGGGCGTGGGCGCCGCAGCTGGTGCGGGAGCCGGCGCGGGCGCGAGGGGAACGGCGTTTGCCGGCGGAGTATAGAGCCAGTAGTTGTAACCGTTCTTGACGTTGTTGTAATAGGCTTTCAGACCGGGAGAGTCGGCCATCGCGCTCGCAACGCCTAATGAGACGGTGCACGCTATTGTCAGAATTCGCTTGATATTCATTACTTTATGGAGAGTTTAAAGATTGAGTTGCCGCGGCTGCCAACCACGAGGCTGTTGCCGATGACAACGGGAGAAGATTCGAAATTGTTGCCTACTGACTTGGTCACCAGGATTTTGCCGCTGCGGCCTTCGATGAGGTAGATGTTGCCGGCGCCGTCGGCGGTGACGACAAACATCTTGTTGTTCTCGTTGAGGAAGCCGACGGGCGACGACCACGAGTAGATTTTGAGCGGTGTGGTGTAGACGGTTTTGCCGGTTTTGCGGTCGATGGCCATGAACCGGCCGTTGCTGCCGGAGGTGTTGAGCACGCAGTTTGTGAAGATGAGGTCGCTGCAGTCGCCGATGCCGGGGAGGGGCGAGGCATAGAAGCCGCCGTCGAAGTGCTTTCCGTCAGCGTTTCTCTTGCGGGCGGGCGTGGCGTTGACCCACACCTCGTCGCCGTTCAGGGCGTTGAGTTTGACAAAACGTGCATCGCCGTCGCCGCGGCGGTCGACCTCACAGCTGAAGTAGACGTACGGGGCTCCGTCCTCGACGGTGAGCACGGGCGAGGCGTCGATGTCATCACCGAGGGCGTAGTACCACACGGGCTTCATGGTGGACAGGTTCACGCACAGCACATGGCCGTGGTTGTCGCCGACGTATCCGTAGTTGCGGTAGACGGCCATCGAGCACTCCATGCCGGGGGCGGCGCCGCCGACAGTGTAGTTGAGGGTGGAGTGGGGGATGAGTCGGCCGGGAGCGACCGTGTACTTGTAGAGGATGCCGTTCTCGCCGGGGCGGAAGACGAAGTTGCCGAGGCGCACGGGCGAGGAGTCGTAGGCGCCCCAGTGGCGCAGGGCCCTGGGGTCTTCGGGGACGACGTCGGTGACTTTGTTGCTGTGGAGGTCTACGACCAATGCGCCGAAGGGACGCTGGGCGGGAACGCCCTGGCCCACGTAGACATTGCCGTTGAAGGTGGGGTCGACGGAGGGCGTGCCCTTGATGGGATTGCCCACGTCGACGGGCTCGCGCGTGGCTTTGCCGGTCTCGAAGTTGACGAAGTAGAGACGGCTTGCCAGCGAGCCGAAGATAATCTCGCGGCCGTTGAAGTCGGCGTTCACAACGCCCTCGGCGCGGAAGGCCTTGACGCACGAGTCGGGCCACTGCACGTAGAGGGGTTGGCCGGTCCATCCCGTTCCGCCGCCCCAGTGACCCACGCCGGTGTCGCGGTTGTCGGTCTGCGTCGTGAACGTCCAGTCGACGACAATCTCGGAGGGCGTGCCCTTCACGCGGCCGCCGAAAGCGGCATTGCGCTGAGGGTCGTTGCGGAAGGTGAGCACGCTGCCCTTGGCCAACTCGTAAAAGCGGCTGCCGGGGGGTACTGTGCCGTCGGTGAGCGTGTCGATAACGGTGACACGCGCGTTGACCTTTTCGGCGGAGGCATAGGCCGTGTCGGGCAGAGCCTCGACGGGCTCTTCGACGACGGCTGCGGTGTCGGCGGCCACGGAGTCGGCGGCGTCGCCGGACTTGCTGCCCTTGCCGCAGCCGTAGAAAAGTGCGGCGCTGAGCGCGGCGACCGAGATGTATCTTAATGTCTTCATTGGCGAATTGATGGGTTCAGTAGTTGGCTGTTATTCTGTGTTATGCGCGTCTGGAAAAGTTATGCGCCTTTATTATAATAATGTACGCGCGCGTAAGTGATTGCGCGCCGCGACACCACCGGGCACGCCTGAGCGCGCCCCGGTCAAAGGCTTGCGGTTGTTCCCTCTATGTCGGCAGAGCCGTTCACTCGAACATGTCGCGCAGCTCGAGGAAGCGCGGCAGTGACTCGGGGAAGTGCTTCTGTATGGATGCCAGGATGTGCTCCGGCGTTTTCTCTTTCATGTCGCCGCTCTTCGAGAAGAACTTGTCGGCATAGCAGACCAGCTTCTCCAGCTCTGTCTCGGGGACGAGGTCGGCCACTGGCAGCGGCAGGCCTTGGGCGACGATGTCCTCGGCGGTGATGCCTGCGCCGGTGTGACGCTCGGCCACTCGTGCCGCCCACTCCGGGGCTCCCTGCTCGCGCAGCAGCGCCGCGCCGAGGATGCCGTGGCGGATGTAAGGCTCCGGGCCGTGGCAGAAGATGCCGGGGGCGTCGGTGAGGAAGATGCCGATGTCGTGGAGCAGGGCGGCGGCGCGCACCTGCCCGGCGTCGAGATGCGGACAGCGGGCGGCCCGGATGGCCTCGGCCTTGTCGGCCACGCTGCGGCTGTGCTTCAGAAGCATTCGGCACAGCTCGGACTCCGGCTCGTAGAAGCGCATAAGCAACGCCTCGGCCTCCTCGGGCGTCATCGTCGTGGCGCTGTCGGCGTCATGGTTCAGTGAACTCATCGTTGCGGACGGGCGGGCGTTATTCGATGACCTCGCACCAGTTATGCTTGTCCTCGACCTCGCCGAACTGAATGCCGAGCAGGGTGTTGTAGAGGCTCGTGGTGACGGGGCCGGGCTTGCCGTCGCGGGCGATGACGTAGGTGTCGCCGGTGTCCAGGTCGTCGATTTCGAGGACGGGCGAGCAGACGGCGGCGGTGCCGCAGGCGGCGGCTTCGGAGAAGTCTTTGAGCTCGTCAAGGCCGATGTGTCGCTCCTCGACCGTCAGGCCCATGTCGCGCGCCAGCTGGCGGAGGCTCAGGTTGGTGATGGAGGGGAGGATGGAGTCGGAGGCCGGCGTCACATACTTGCCGTCTTTGACGGCGAAGAAGTTGGCGGGGCCGCACTCGTCGAGGTATTTCTTCTCTTTGGGGTCGAGATAGAGCATTGCGGAGTATCCCTTGTCGTGGGCGAGGTTGCCCGAGCGCAGTGAAGCGGCGTAGTTGCCGCCGATTTTGAAGCGGCCGGTGCCCTTGGGTGCCACGCGGTCATACTGGCGCGAGATGCAGATTTTGCTGGGCTTGAAGCCGGTCTTGAAGTAAGCGCCCACGGGCGATACGAAGATCACCACCGTGTATTCGCGTGCGGCCTTCACGCCCACCTGAGGCGTCATGCCGATTTCGAGAGGACGGATGTAGAGGCTGGCGCCGGTGCCGTAGGGCGGGATGAAGCGTGCGTTGAGCTTCACGGCCATGCGCACCATCTCGCAGAATTTCTCGACGGGGAGGGGCTCCATGCAGATGCCCTCGGCGGACTCGCGGAAGCGCTCGGCGTTCTTTTCCATGCGGAACACGCGCACCTTGCCGTCCTTGCCGCGGTAGGCCTTCAGGCCTTCGAAAGCCTCCTGACCGTAGTGTAGGCAGGTTGCGGCCATGTGCACGTCGATGTTGGGCGAGGAGCTGACGTAGATGTCGCCCCATTTGCCGTCCTTGAAGTCGCAGCGCACGTTGTAATCAGTGGGATAATATCCGAAGACCAGATTTTTCCAGTCTATGTCGGCAGGCTTAGCATTGATGTCAAAAGCCTTAATGTCAATATTTTCCTTGTTCATATCCAAAATCGGATGATTGGTAAGCAATCGGGTTAATAATGTGGTTTTATGACAGTTATCTATGCGGAATAGTGTCATGCGAGGCCGGGAGGGCATTCCGCGGGGGAGAGAACCACCCGGCTTGGTAGTTTGCAAATATACAGAATAATCTTCATACGGGCAAACAAAAGGGCTTAAAAGGCTCTAAACTGCGTTAATGGATGTTTACGCCTTTGGTCCAGTTGTTAAAATTAGTGAAAAGATGTGCGCGGGTATTGCACAGCTCGAAAATAGTTCCTACCTTTGCATCGCTTTTGGGAACAACGCCAAGGCGTCGGACACCGAAAGCAGACATAAGCCCGGAAATTCGGGGTGTAGCTCAGTTGGTTAGAGTACGCGTCTGGGGGGCGTGAGGTCGCTAGTTCGAGTCTAGTCACCCCGACAAGCTAAAGGGCTTATGAAACAGAGAGTTCAGCGAAAGCTGAACTCTTTTTGCGTTTATAAGCGCCTGTCCTCACCTGCCGCGCGCGCACGCGCGTGTGGGGCGGCGGGGTAGAGCGCCAAGAACTATTGGCGTGGCTGAGCCGTTCTTAATTATAAAACAATGTGAGATATGAAGAAAATCGTAATCATGGGTGCGTCGACGGGCATCGGCAATGCGCTGGCGCAGGCCTTTCTCAAGCATGGCTTCGAGGTGGGAGTCGCCGGACGCCGCACCGAGCCGCTGCGCGACCTGCAGCAGCAGTATCCCGGCCTCGTGCATTATTCGGATATAGATATCACCAAGGCCGAGGCCGTCCACAAGCTGCAGCGCATCGTAGAGGCTCTGGGCGGCATGGATATCTATGTGCATGTTGCCGGAATCGGTTATGAGAATCTGAGCCTGGAGCCGGAGGCCGAGGCGGCTGTTGTGGACACTAATGCCACCTCGTTCGCACGCATGACGGCAGCGGCCTATCGCTGGATGCGCAACCACGGCGTGCGCGGTCAGATTGCGGCCGTGACGTCCGTTGCGGGCACAAAGGGCATGGCGCGTCTGTCGGCCTATTCAGCCTCGAAAGCCTTTGCGCAGGCCTATCTCCTGGCGCTTCGCCAGCTGTCGAACAACGAGCGCTCGGGCATAACCATCACCGACATCCGTCCCGGATGGGTGAAGACGCCGCTGCTTGCTCCGGGCGCGAAATATCCCATGGAGATGACCACCGACTATGTCGTGCCGCAGATACTGCGGGCAATAGCCGGACGCAAGAGTGTGGCCGTCATCGACTGGCGCTGGAACATTTTGGTGGGATTGTGGCGACTGCTGCCGAATTGGCTATGGGCGCACATGAACGTGCGCGTCTCCGACAAGGACGTGGCTTTCCCGGCGCCCGGCAAGAACGTGCCTCTCGCGGGCGGCGACGATGTGCCGCACAAGGAATAATCAAAGGCTGACAGTGCCTGAGTAAGCGAAGACGGCGGGGCCGGACATCATCAGATGCGACGCCTCGCCGAGCGCTATCTTCAGGCTGCCGCCCGGCTGCATGATGGTCACGGGGAGCTCCATGCGGCCGGAGGCAAGCGCTGCTGCTGCCGCCGCGCAGGCGCCCGTGCCGCATGCCAGAGTCTCGCCCACGCCGCGCTCCCACGTGCGCACGATGATGGCGTGCAGGGCCGGTACGGGCGTGGCAAACTCGATGTTGGCGCCCTCGGGGAAGAGCGCGCAGTTTTCGAGTGCGGGGCCAACGGTGCCGACCTCAAAGTTGTTGACGTCGTCGACAAAGACCACGCCGTGGGGATTGCCCAGCGAGAGGGGCGTCACCTCGTAGTCCGTTCCGTTCACTTTGACCTCGGCCGTCAGCGGCTGATGCAGGCGGGGTATGCCCATGTCCACCGTCGCCGACTCAAACGCGTTGTCTTTCAGCGTGATGTCGACGGTGCGTTCTCCGGCGAGAGTGATGATGCGGGCCTGCGGGCGCGAGATGTGACGTCGGTCCCAAAGCAGACGCGCCACGCAGCGGATGCCGTTGCCGCACATCTGCGCCTCGGAGCCGTCGGTGTTGAAGATGCGCATACGGCAGTCGAAGCCGTCGGCGGGGAGTACGGCGATGAGACCGTCGGCACCCACGCTGAGGCGTCGGTGGCAGAGACGTGAGGCCAGCTCAGCGAGATTCAGACCGGAAACTTCGGGGTGGGCGAGGCCGTCCAGGACGACGAAGTCGTTGCCCAGACCGTGCATCTTGTCAAAGTGGAGCGGGGAACTCATTTCTTTTTATTATGGTGGAAATTATTGACGGCGCGTTCGATGCAGTCGAGCGCGGCATCGAGTTCGCAGCGCGCCACGCCGGTGTTGAGGCGGATGAAGCCCTCGCCGCCGTCGCCGAATGTGACGCCGCTGCTCACGGCCAGGCCGGCGCCGTCGGCCATGAGGTCCATGACCTGAGCGTGGGTGAGGCCCAGCCCGGCGAAGTCGGTCCACACGCAGAATCCCGACTCGGGCATGATTGCGTGGACGCCTTCCATGGCGTTGAGACGCTCGACGGCGTGGAGGGCGTTGTCGCGCAGATAGGGCAGGAGCTGGTCGAGCCAGTCCTCGGCGTAGGTGTAGGCGGCTTGTGCGGCGATGATGGCCTCCATCGGGGGAGTGTTGAACTCGCTGGTCAGCAGCCACTTGAAGAATCCGTCGCGCAGCTTCGGGTTGCGGATGGCCACCCATGCGGCGGCAAAGCCCGGTATGTTGAAAGTCTTGGAGGGGGCGCCGATGGTGATGGTCACTTCTTCGGCTTCGGGACACGAGCAGAGGGTGGGGATGTGGGGCTTGTCGGTGAGCATCATGTCGCCGTAGATCTCGTCGGAGATGAGGATTATGCCGTAGCGCTGACAGATTTTCGCTACAGCGCGGACGATGTCGAGGCCCCACTGCATGCCCACCGGATTGTGGGGGTTGCAGAAGAGCATCATCACGGGACGCTCGCGGCGGCAGGTCTCCTCCAGCGCTTCGAGGTCCATGAGATAGTCGTCGCCGCGGCGCACGAGCGGGTTGTGGACGGCGACGCGGTTGTTGCCCGAGATGAGCGAGTGGAAGGAGTGGTAGACGGGCGGCTGGATGAGAATTTTGTCGCCGGGCTTGGTGAAGTAGTTGATCATCAGGCCGATGCCTTTCTTCACGCCCGGCACGAAGTCAAGCTCCTCGCGGCGCAGACTCAGGCCGTGACGGCGCTTCATCCATCCCATGATCGAGTCCCAGAACTCGGCGGTGGGGGTGGTGTAGCCGAAGACGGGGTTGTCGAGGCGGCGGCGCAGGGCTTCGGTGATTTCGGGGCACACGGCAAAGCCCATGTCGGCAATCCACAGGGGCGTGAGGTCGGTGCGGCCGAACTTCATTTCCATCTCTTCGTATAATGTTGCGCCGGTGCCGCGACGGTCTACCGGCGTGTCAAAGTCGTATTTAGTCTTAGTCATAACGGATTGATTGCCAATAAAAAGTGAACGAAAAAGCGAGGCTCCGCGCAATTCAAGGTCAGGGCAGGCGGCGGCGGCCGGGCAAAATCGGGTGCAATATTACGCAATTTTTCCGAGATAACCGCCATTTTTGCGCCACTTTTTTTCAACTTTTGCAGAAAATGCGCCCTTTCACGATGAAAAACTAAGCATATCGGCAAGGAAAAGGCATTAAACTTACAGATTGTAAGTGCTTATTTGCTTATAATTTCACTGAAATACAGCCAGAAATTTGAAAATTTATAACCAACTTGCGGTTTCCAACGGAAATCTCAAAAAAATCTCATCTTTTTCTTTGCCGCTAATGAAATTATACTTACCTTTGTCGGAACAAAAATTGTACTTTTTTCCTAATCAATCCTAAACGTTCCTGCGGCCGGAAGGCCGATTTTCAATTCTCTCGGAGGACGTTGTCTCCAACATCTCCAAAATCGCGCTCACTGAAAGCTCCAGCGCCGTGGCCACCATCGAGTCGCCCAAGGTAGGCAGCAACCTGCTGGTTTACAAGGACGCTGTTGCCGACGGAAACGTGCATTATCTCAATGTTGAGCTCACCCGCACCGGCTACGATTTCAACCTCTACAGTAGCCAGAACGGCGCCGACGCCCAGGAGATGTACTCATCGTCAATGTATTTCTCGACAGACAACCTCCGCGGCGAGGACATCGTGCGTATCTTTGGCGCACGTCCCTCCACGGCAGCTGTGACCATCTCCGTCACGGATGTGCCTGAGGAGGAGATGGCTGTAAAAGTCGACGGCCATGCCCTCAAAAACTGGAGCGCCTCCACACAGTTCGTGGGCTCCACCGTCAGCATCAGCCACATCAGCGCCTCCAACACCTCTGCCGTCATGAAGGTGAGTGTGAACGGTGAGGCAGTTGAGCCCGACGCCGACGGCGTGTACTCATTCAAGGTTGCCGGTGACAGCGACGTCAAAGTGACCAAGACAGGTGACGCCGTGGAGAACATCAGCGCCGACAGCGAGGCCGTTCCCGCCGGTGTCTACAACCTTCAGGGCATCCGCGTGGCCTCCTCTCTGGAGAACCTTCCCGCCGAAGTGTACATCACCGGCGGCAAAAAAGTTCTTGTAAAATAAGACAGCATCCACAGCTCCGCAGCCGGACCATACGCGTGGCCCGGTTGCGGACTTTTCACCACATACGCTCATGAAAAGGATAATACTCATAACCACTTTTGCCGCACTAAGCCTGGGAGCCGTGGCCGGCACCGGGCTCGACCTCACCAGCCGTGTTGAACTGCGTGCGGCACGTGCCGCCATGAAGGGCCGCACACTGCGCAAGGGCGCGCCCCTGCGTGCCGACAGCCGCGCTCAGCGGCAGACAGACCGCATCGGCGCGTTCATTCGCCTCAACGACGGATATTCCGCCGACGACCTCCGCGAAATCGGCGTCGAGGTGCTCACCGTGCGCGGCGACATCGCCCTGTGCCTCGTGCCCATCGACAACGCCGAGGAGATTGCCCTCGACCGCTCGGTTCGCGTGATGCAGATCGCGCGTCGCACCAACGCCCACATGGACCTCGGCAAATCCGCTATCGGCCTTGACGCCATCCATGCCGGCACGCAGGGTCTCGACCGGCCATACACCGGCAAAGGCATCGTCGCCGGCGTCGTAGACCAGGGCATCGACCCCAACCACCTCAACTTCCTCAACCCCGACGGTTCGTCGCGTCTCGGCTACTTCTACACCATCGACTATGCCAACAATGTCAACGGATACAGCCACAAGGGATACTTCGGCGACGAGGTGAAGAAGTTCACAACCGACACGCCCTACACCTACCACGGCACCCACACCCTTGGCATACTCAGCGGACTCTACACCGGCAACGTGACCATGCCCGACGCCTCGAAGTTCGTTGACAAGAACACGCCCGTACCCACTGTCTCCGCTCAGAATCCCTACACGGGCGCGGCTCCCGGCGCAACCCTTGCGGCCGCCGGATGCGGCACCCTCAACGACATGTTCATCGCCATGGGCGTCGACCAGCTCTGCCAGTTCAGCTACGACCGCAAACAGCCGGCCGTCATCTCCCTGTCGCTGGGCTCGAACGTGGGACCGCACGACAAGTCGTCGATCATGAACCAGTTCCTGGAGCTTACCGCCACAAAGGCCGAGGACAACCCCATGCCTCCCGTGCTGTGCGTGTCGGCCGGCAACGAGGGCGACCGCCGCATCTGCCTGCGCAAGCGCCTGCATGCCGGCGAATCGTTCCGTACGCTCATATGGCCGTCCGTCTATCAGTATGACCCCGATGTCGAAAACTCCGTGACGGCCTATCAGGACAATGTGGCCATCTATTCGCAGGACTCCACGCGCCTCACCGTCGTGGCACGTCTCTACAACGTCGACCGCGGCTATCGCGTGGCCGCCTCGATGCCTGCCCTCAGCGAGGGTGTCGGCGCATACTACATCTCCGACTCAAGCTTCCAGGTGACCTCTTCCGACCAGATCGACTCTAACCTGGCCAAGTACTTCTACGGCTATGTCGGCCTGGGCGGCCTCATGGACGAGGACGTCAACCGCTATTACGCCATGGTCGACTATGCCCTCCAGGACAATGACGCCAACCGCACCTCGCGCTCCGACGCCCTCACCTCCTCGAAGTACGTCTTAGGCTTCGAGGTGTCGATCGCCGAGGGTCAGACCGTGCCCGAAGACGGCATCATGGTCGAGTGCTACGCCTCGGGCCAGACCTCCGAGATGTACGACTACAAGCAGACCTCGTTCGAGACCGGCTCGCGCAACGGCTCCATTAATGATATGGCCATCGCCGACAAACTCATCGTCGTGGGCTCGTACAACACCCGCAAAGAGTGGATGTGCCTCGACGGACTCCCCGCCAGCTACATTGCCGACGGCGACTACTTCACCGAGGGCCGCGTCTCCGGCTTCTCCTCGTTCGGCACTCTCTCCGACGGCCGCAACCTGCCGCATTTCTGCGGCCCGGGCGCCGCGATCGTCTCATCCGTAAACCGCTACTTCACCGAGCTCAGCGACATCAAGGACCAGGCCGCCGCCCTCTATCAGGCCGTGGCCACCGACTCGTCCAACCGCCTCAACTACTGGAAACAGGAGGTGGGCACGTCTATGTCAACGCCCCTCGTGGCCGGCGCCATCGCCTGCTGGATGGAGGCCGACCCCACGCTCGAATATGACGAGATCCGCGAGATAGCCATGGAGACCGCCGTCGTCGACGACGACGTGCGCGCCGGCGACCCCGTGCAGTGGGGTGCCGGCAAGTTCAACGCCCTGGCCGGCCTCAAGGAGGTCATCCGCCGCCGCGATGCCGGCGTGCAGGACGTCATTGCCGACGCCGACTCGCGCCTTGTGCTGACTCCCGCCGGCGACGATGTCTACAACGTCTTCGTGGGCGGCGTCTCCGAGCTGAACGTCACCGTCTACTCGCTCCAGGGCTCGCCCGTCACCACGGTGTCGGCCCCCGCCGACGAGGTGACCGTTGACCTCTCCGCCCTCGCCCCGGGCGTTTACATCCTCTCTGCAAATAACTTAACCCGTAAAATAACAGTAAGATAAATGAACTTTGCAAAGAAATGGCTGACGGCATTTGCCGCCCTGGCAATTGCCGCCGTCCCGGCCCTCGCGCAGGAAGACCTTGGCGAACCGGCCATCACCTTCAAGACCAATATCTACAAGACCTACGGAGAAACCAACTCGTTCCACCTGCTGATCGGTGTCACGGAAAAGAGCGAGTACTTCGACGTGGACATGGGCTTCGGCGTCAACGAATTCGAGGCCGGCTATGCCACCGTCAACTCAGACGGATCGTGGAATGGCTCGATTCTCCAGTGCCGCGTCTCCGAGGCCGGCGAGGTGAAAATCTACGGTGACCCCACCAAGATCGACGTCCTCATCGCCGACGGCTGCTACATCTCCGAGATCGACCTCAGCCGATGCACCAACCTCAATGTCCTCAACCTCGAGCACAACGAGCTGACCGGTCTGGACCTCACCCCCAACACCAAGCTCGCCGCCATCTACCTGACGGACAACCCTGGCTCGGCCGCCACGCCCATCAAAATCGGCGTGCCCAAGCCCGACCTGCAGATTCTCGAGTGCGACATCATCGACCACTTCGACCCCGACTTCCGTCCGGACTATCCCAACCTGGTGTCGCTGGACTTCTACCACACACCCGGCCTCAGCTCGATCGACCTCTCCGGCTGCCCCAAGCTGCTGAACCTCGTTCTCGAGTTCACGGCCGTCTCCAAGCTCGACCTCAGCCCCGTGCCCCACATGTGGCACCTGAACATCGCCGAGACGCGCATCACCGACATCGACCTGTCGAAGGCCCCCGAGCTCATGGAGCTGCTCTGCTCCCACACCTCGCAGAGCATCAACAGCCAGTACAAACTTAAAAGTCTGGACCTCAGCAAGAACCCCCTGCTGACCTACCTCGCCGCCTCCGACAACAACCTCACCGCGCTGGATGTCTCCAACAACCCGCGGCTGAAGACGCTCTATCTGCGCCACAACTCCCTCTCGCAGCTGAATCTGGAGAAGAACGATTCGCTCCACGCCCTCGACCTCACCGGCAACTCCTTCACGTTCTCCACCCTCCCCGCCGAGCGTGAGACCTTCTCGGAGTACTTCTACCAGCAGCGTCCGCGGCCCATGCCCAAGGCTATTGCCCGCGGCGCCGTGCTGTCTTTCCCCGAACAGCTGCGCAGCGACGGCGCCACCTATGCCCGCGTGATGCGCGCACCCGTCGGCCAGGCCGTCGACACCATCCCCGACACGGCTTACTCGTGGAACGGCGAAAAGGGTGAACTCGTTATCAACGAGTGCTTCTCCGACTCGCTGTATGTGGAGTTCGGCAACGCCGCCCTGGCATCCTATGCGATGACAACCGCTCCCTTCATGGTCAAGGAGGACGCCGATGTGGGCAAGCCCTCAGTGGCCGTCACTTTCCAGATTCTCAAGAACCGCGCCGTCTCCTTCAAGGCCGGCGTGGACGGTGCCACTCCCGCTGCTCCCAAGAAGCTGCTCATGGACTTCGGCGACGGCGAGCTCAAGGAGTTCAGCATCACCTCTTCCGCTGCCGAGTCTGAAATCACCGGCACGTCGCTGAATTACAATATGAAACTGTATGTGCCCGAGGGCGAGGTTCTGACAGACCTCAACATTGACAACCTGGCACTGATACGTCTCGATGTCAGCGCCGCCCACGAGCTGCGTGCCCTCTCGGCCGCTTCCGCCGGCCTGACCTCCGTGGACCTCTCATACAACCGCTGTCTCACCGCCCTGAACCTCAACGGCAACCGCCTCTCGCGCCTGTCGCTGGCCGGCGTCAGCGGCGACTATGAGAAGAACGTGCTCACACGCATCGAGGCCCGCGACAACCGCATCGCCGAGTTTGACATTGTCAACACCGGTGGCTGCCGTTGGCTTGACCTCGCCGGCAACCGTCTGGCCGAGTTCAACCTCAAGGACTATGACAGCATCCAGCACCTCGACCTCAGCGGCAACGCCCTCACCGAGCTCAACCTTGCCTACATGGGCGCCGCCCGCTACATCAACATCGCCAACAACGACATCACAGAGCTTCAGAGCGTCATCGACATGCCCATGCTCGAGACCTTCGACGTCAGTGGCAACGCCCTCAACCTGGCCACGCTGCCCATCGTGCCCTGCGCCGGGTATATATATGCACCCCAGCAGCCCATCGTCATCGCCGCCAAGGCGCCAAGCGTTGCCCTTGACAGTCAGTACCGCGAGATAGGCGGACAGTACTCATCGTTCCGCTGGCTCTATGCCGACGGCACCGCCATGGCGGACGGTACGGACTGCGCCGTCCACAACGGCATCACCACCTTCCACACCATTGACCGCGGCCCCGTCACCTGCGAAATCACACACCCCGCCTTCCCTCAGTTCACCGGCGACAAGGTGCTGAAAACCACCGCTGTACAGCCAATGGGCGCTCCCACCATCGTGGTGGGCACCATCAAGGTCAGCGCTGACAACGAGGGCGGTTCAGTGGGATTCACCACCAAAACCGTCAGCAACGTCTACATTGACTGGACCGGCGAGCGCAGCGACTTCCGCGGCTATGCCACCTCCTCGCAGTTCTCGTCGCACGATGGCATCCCCGCCGAGGCTGCCGGCAAGACTGCCGTCATGTACACCTACGACTCACCCTCGGACATCACCGTTTGCTCCATCGGCGACCTCAAAATGGACGCCATGGACGCCTCGGCCATGACGGACTGCTTCGCCTTCATGCTCTACGACTCCGGCATCAGCTCCGAAAATCTGAAACTGCCCAATCCCGCCGGCCTGACCGAGCTGACACTCACCAAAGCCGACATCAAGGACATGGACTTCGCGCCCTTCACCAAGCTGCAGCAGCTGAACCTCTCCGGCTCAAACCTGGAAAGCATCGACCTGGGCAAGATGCCCGCGCTGCAGGCTGCCACCCTGGGCGACAACGCCATCACCTCCGCCAGCTTCAACAACCCGTCACTCTGGGGCCTCGACCTCTCCATGAACCGCCTGGAGAACATCGACCTCAAAGGCTTACCCGCTCTGTCACAGCTGGTTGTCTCCACCAATCAGCTCAGCACCATCGACCTCAGTCCCGTTGCCTCAACGCTCCATGCCGTGGTCCTCTCCGGCAACAAGTTCCGCTTCAGCACCCTGCCGCGTAAGGCTGACCTCCCCGTCATCGGAAATGTCTTCTACTATGGCTCGCAGGATGCTGTGCCCGTCCGGATCTCCGCAGATAACAAAGTAGACCTCAGCGCCGAGGCCATGGTGGGTGAGACAGCAACCGTCTACACATGGTACTATGGCGACGTCACCGTTGACCCCGAGACCCTCGAAGTCTCCGGCGAGGCACTCGACCAGACCTCCTCAGACCCCGAAGTGACCGTTGAGAACGGCGTCTCCACTTTCCACGTCACCGACTTCGACAAGCCGCTGACCTGCGTGATGACCAACACCGAGTATCCCAACCTCGTGCTCTACACCGAGCCTCTGACCGTCAACCAGGGCGGTGTCAGCGACATCACCGCTGACCCCGAGGAGGACAAAGCCGTCAGCGTCTACAGCCTCTCCGGCGTGCCCGTGCGCGTCAACGTCAAGCGCGAAGATGCCCTGAACGGCCTGACGCCGGGCCTGTACATCATCTCGTCGCCCAAGAAGGCCGAGAAGGTTCTCGTGAAATAACCGGTCGCTAACCCGGCCATACCCCCACCCACAGCGGGGCCGTTTCCCATCCATCCGGGAACACGGCCCCGCTTTCTTTCTCCGCCCCCCTGACCGCCCACCCGCCGCCGCAGGCGCCGGGCACGGTGACCTGCGCGCCGCCCGCGCCTCGGAGCATACCCTGTTTGGATTATTTTTCAAAAAAGGGGAGGCGGAGTGGGGCAAAAACGGAAAATTTTCAGTAACTTTGCATTGAGATTGCGGTAATGCGGCCCGAGACGTCGGGCACTCTCCTCCTCTTTTCGCCGTAATCTTTTGCCGGTCAGCGCATTATGCGCTGCCTATCATCATATCATCACCCGGTCCCCGCGGCCTCTTTCTGCGCCTCGCGCGCCCCATCCTCATGAAAAATAAAAAAAAATACATAAATGACAAGCAGATGGATTTATCAACCCCTTACTGCCGAAGAACAAAAGCTGGAGTCCGAGCTGGCACGGCGCTACGCCAATGTAGTACCGGTCAGTGAGCTTCTGGTTCAGAGAGGTGTGCATTCCATCAGCGAGGCTGAGAAATTCTTCCACCCCTCGCTGCGCGATTTGCATGACCCTTTCCTGATGCCGGACATGGACAAGGCTGTTGAACGCCTGGACAGAGCTATGGGGGCAAAGGAGAGAATCATGGTCTATGGCGACTATGATGTGGACGGCACCACCGCCGTGGCGCTCGTCTACCGCTATCTCCAGAACTTCTACTCCGAGATTGAGTACTACATCCCGACCCGCTATGACGAGGGCTACGGCATCACGATGTCCGTCATCGACGAAGCCGCCGCTCACGGCGTCCGCCTCATCATCATCCTGGACTGCGGCATCAAGGCAATCGAGGAAATCAAGTATGCCCGCACAAAGGGCATCGACTTCATTATTTGCGACCACCACGTCCCCGACGACGAGCTGCCGCCGGCCACGGCCATCCTCAACCCCAAGCTCGAGGGCAGCACCTACCCGTGCAGCCACCTGAGCGGTTGCGGCGTGGGCTACAAGCTCATGCAGGCCTTCTCGATCAGCAACGGCCTCGGAACCGCCGAGCTCGAGGGTATGCTCGACCTCGTCGCCGTCTCCATCGCCGCCGACATCGTGCCCATGGTCGACGAGAACCGCGTCATGGCCTACCACGGCCTCAAGCGCCTCAACACCAATCCCAACATGGGCCTGCGCGCCATCATCCGCACCTGCGGCCTCGGCGGCAAGGAGATCACTATCTCCGACGTCATCTTCAAAATCGGCCCCCGCATCAACGCCAGCGGCCGCATGCAGTCGGGCCGCGAGGCCGTCGAACTCCTCGTCGCCCGCGACGCCAAGGACGCCAACGAGAAGAGCCTCGCCATCGACCAGTACAACAAAGACCGCAAGGAGCTGGACAAGCGCATCACTGAGGAGGCCAACGCCATCCTCGAGGCACGCGGCGAGATGAACTCCGACAAAAAGTCGATCGTCATCTATAACAAAGACTGGCACAAGGGCATCATCGGCATCGTGGCCTCGCGCCTCACCGAGCTCTACTACAAGCCCTCCGTCGTCCTCACCCTCTCCAACGGCCTGGCCACCGGCTCGTCGCGCTCCGTCCAGGGTTTCGACGTCTACAAGGCCGTCGACTCTGCACGCGACCTCCTCGAGAACTTCGGCGGCCACACCTACGCCGTCGGCCTCAGCCTCAAGGAGGAGAACATCCCCGAGTTCACACGCCGTTTCGAGGAGTACGTGGCCGCGAACATCCTCCCCTCGCAGCTCACGCCACAGATCGACATCGACGCCATCATCACCTTCAGCTCCATCACCCCCGAGTTCGTGTCGACGCTGCGCCTGTTCAACCCCTTCGGCCCCGGCAACCAGAAGCCCGTCTTCTGCTCGCGCCGCGTCAAAGACTTCGGCAGCTCCAAACTCGTCGGCAAGAACCTCGAGCACATCAAGCTCGAGCTCGTCGACGACACCAGCGGCAAGGTCTTCAACGGCATCGCCTTCAACATGGCCCAGTATTTCGACCGCATCCATGCCGGCGAGCCCATCGACATCCTCTACACCATCGAGGAGAACAAACACCGCAACGCCGCCACCACCCTCCAGCTGCTCGTCAAGCAGATCCATTTCTCCAAATAAGCGGCACCCGCCACACCTCCGCCGCCAACCCTCCCACTGAACTTGACACCCGAGCAGGTCCTGAAAAAATACTGGGGCTACGACAGCTTCCGCCCATGCCAGCGCGAAATCATCGCCGACGTGCTGGCCGGGCGCGACGTGCTCGGCCTCATGCCCACCGGCGGCGGCAAGTCCATCACCTTCCAGGTGCCCGCCATGATTCTCCCCGGCCTCACCATCGTCGTCACGCCCCTCGTGTCGCTCATGAAGGACCAGGTCGACAACCTCATGGCCCACGGCATACGCGCCGCCTACATCAGCGCCGCACTCCGCCGCTCGCAGGTGCGCCTCGCCTACGACCGCTGCGCCATGGGCAAGGCGCGCATCCTCTACGTCTCGCCCGAACGCCTCTGCGTCGAGTCGTTCATGGCCGAGGCACGCACCTGGAACATCTCCCTCATCGTTGTCGACGAGGCACACTGCATCTCCCAGTGGGGCTACGACTTCCGCCCCTCCTACCTGCGCATCCGCCAGCTCCGCGACATCGCCGGCCCCGACGTCCCCGTCCTCGCCGTCACCGCCTCCGCCACCCCAGCCGTCGCCGCCGACATACGCGCCCAGCTCGCCTTCCGCCCCGGCAACACCACCCACACCCTCAGCTTCGACCGCTCCAACCTCTCCTACATCGTCCGCCGCGACAAGTCCAAGTCCGACAAAGCCCTCAACGTCCTCCAGAACACCTCCGGTTCGGCTATAGTATATGTACGCTCACGCGCGCGCACGCAAGAGCTCGCCGAGAAACTCGCCTTCAACGGCATCAGCGCCACCTTCTACCACGCCGGCCTCGGCGCCGAGCTCCGCGCCAAACGCCAGCAGGACTGGAAAGACGGCCGCGTCCGCGTCATGGTCGCCACCAACGCCTTCGGCATGGGCATCGACAAACCCGACGTCCGCACCGTCATCCACGTCGACGTCCCCCCCTCGCTCGAAGAGTATTACCAGGAAGCCGGACGTGCCGGCCGCGACGGCCTCCCCGCCTTCGCCGTACTCGTCGTCTCACCCGCCGACAAAGGCGTCATCAAGCGCCGCCTCTCCGAAGAGTTCCCGCCCATCGACTTCATCCGCAACGTCTACGAGAAAGTCGGCGCCTTCCTGGGCGTCGCCGTCGGCAGCGGCTATGAGAATGTCTACGAGTTCGACACCGAAAAATTCTGCCACACCTTCAAACTCCAGCCCGCCATGACCCGCGGCGCCCTCGCCCTCCTCTCCCGCGCCGGCTACTTCGAATACTGCGAAGAGGGCACCTCGCGCTCGCGCGTCGTCATCGACGCCACCCGCAACGAGCTCTACACCCTCCGCCTCAACCCCAACGAAGACGCTGTCCTCACCTGCCTCCTCCGCGACTGCCCCGGCATTCTCACCGACTTCGTCTACGTCCGCGAAGAAGACATCGTCGCCGACACCGGCCTCTCCGCCGACACCGTCTACCAGACCCTCCTCGCCCTCCAGCGCCAGCGCATCCTCCGCTACGTCCCCCGCAAAGCCATCCCCTACATCTTCTACACCACCTCACGCGAGGCCACGCGCTACATCGAGCTCCCCCGCGCCGTCTACCAGGACCGCCGCGCCAACGCCGAGAAGCGCATGCTCTCCGTCATCGACTTTGCCTTCAGCGACGACCGCTGCCGCTCCGCCATCCTCCTCGAGTATTTCGGCGAGAAAGACGTCGAAGACTGCGGACGCTGCGACGTATGCCGCAGCCGACGCCCGAAGATGCCCCTCCCCGACGACCTCGACCGCCGCATCACCGACTTCGTCGCCGCACACCCCGGCGTGCACGTCACCGACCTCGCCGTGCGTCTCGGACTCCGCCGCGAGGCCGTCATCCCCTGCGTCCGCGCCCTCGCCGAAGAGGGCGTCATCGCCATCTCCGGCATGCGCCTCACCTGCCCCCGCTCCTGAGCCGCCCCGAGTTTTTAACACTTTGCCGCACCCGCCTCTTAACTCGCTGAAAGATAGGACGTGACGCCTCCCCCAACGCCACCTTTCCGCGCCTTTTAAAAATAAAAAACTAAAAAAAAGTAAAGAAGTATTTCGGATTCTTAGAAATTTTCTTTATATTTGCCGTGAAAAAACATGCATTACCGTTTGCATACATCCTGTCGAAAAAACGGCCACCATTGCTTAGACCGGCCGCTTGCGCCCTCTGAAGGCCACCTCATAGCATGATTCATCCATCAGTCTGATGCGTGATTTGGTCTCGAAACCACTGCCTTAAAAACCTCAACCTCCGGTTCCGGCCGCCGGCTGAAGTCTCAAAACCGTCACTTAGTCCTTATTATATATAGAATAAACCAAGCGTAACATTCATCCTTTCTTTTCCGAATGAAAAAGATAATCCTAACCGCTTTCCTCGGACTTTCCGGGCTCGTGGCCGCCAACGCCCAGTTGCAGCAGCCCGTGCCCCAGCAGGTCACGGATTCGGTGAAAATCCATTTCCATGTCTCCAAGACATACTTCGACCCCAACCTCAGCGGCAACCAAGAGGTGCTGCGTTCGCTGGCCGAACGTCTCAAAGACGACGGCTCCGACTCGCTGCTCACCTACAAAGGCGTTGAGTTCATCGGCGGTGCCTCGCCCGAGGGTTCCATAAAGTTCAACGAATACCTGTCGCGCGCACGTGCCGACCAGCTCTTCAACCAGCTGGCCAAGTACCGCGCCCTGCCCGACTCGCTGCGTTCCTTCACCTTCCTCGGCCGTGACTGGGGAGGCCTGCTCCAGCGCATGGAGGGTGACCCCAACATCCCCGACCGCGCCAAGGCCCTCGACCTCGTCCGCGACATCGTGGCCGGCAAGAACGTCGGCGGCGACCCCGTCGCCGTCCTCAAACGCCTCTGCGGCGGACGCCCCTACGCCTACCTGCTGCGCAAGCACTTCCCCCCGCTGCGTGCCGCTTCCATGCGCATCAGCTACATCAAAGTGCCGCGCCTCCTGGCCATTCCCTATCCCCTGCCCGAGGCCAAACTCGTCGCCGAACCCGCCGAGCCCCAGCCCGTGGCCATCGCCATGGAAGAGCCCGAGGTGATGGAAGAGTGCTCGCCCTTCTACATGGACATCCGCACCAACATGCTCTACGACGTAGCCCTGCTGCCCACCCTCGGCGCCGACTTCTACATCGGCAAACACTTCAGCGTCGGCGGCAACTGGACCTACGCCTGGTGGAGCAAGAACGCCAAGCACCGCTACTGGCGCGCCTACGGCGGCGACCTCAAC
>SFOH01000096.1 GCA_004552485.1 Bacteroidales bacterium
GTAGAGGCCGGGCTCGGTGCCGCTGACGGGACGTCCCTGGAGGTCGTAGAGGATGCCCTGCTCGGTGTCGGCATCAACGGTGATGTCGGTGACGCCGGCGCCTTTCTGGACGGTCACTTCGATGTACTTGAGGATGTTGCTGCCGTTGACGGCGGCCAGGATGTAGTTGCCTTCTTCAAGGGCGGTCTCGGTTTCGTTGATGATGACCTTGGAGGGGAGCTTGCAGTTGATTTTGTAGGACTTGGCGAAGGCCATCTTACCGGTGAAGGTGATGTCGGAGCTGCCGCAGAGGGCGATGGCGTTGAGGTATTCGCCGTCTTTAACGCACAGGAATACGTCAACGGGGATTGTCTCGGTTTCGCCGGGGTTCTTGGCCTTGAGGGTTGCCACGAAGTCTTCGCCGATGTTCAGTGTGGCGGGGGTGACGGTGAGGCCGGTGACTTCGACGGTGCTGGGCTTGACGTCGCTTTCTACGTTGACTTTGTATGCTATATAGCCGTTGTAATCGCTGTCCATGAGGATGATATAGTACTGGCCGGCAACGACGTCTGAGTCGATGACGCCTTTGAAGGTGTATGTGCCGCTTGCGCCGGCAGCGAGAGTGATTGTCTGGAAGATGTTGTCAACGGAGCTGAGAATATCGGAGTTGTCATTGATGATGACGGCGCCGAGCTGGCGTGTCTCCTGTTCTGTGCCGTTGTTGGTGATTGTGATGGTGAGGTCAAACTCCTGACCGGCGGCGAAACCTGTGGTGGTCTTGGCATCGGCGTATGTCCAGTTGTCCTTGTTGCCGGGAACGTCGGGGGCGGTGGGGTTCTCGAAGGTGACGGTGTTTCCGTCGACGGTCATGGTCGTGGTGACGGGCCATTCGAGGGGGAGTTTCATGGGCTCCCAGGAGGTCATGCCTTCGGCGCGGTAGACCATTGTAACCTCATAGGTGCCGTTGGCGACTGATGAGGGCAGGGCGGCCTGCATCTTGGACCAACCGGAGCCGACGGCCAGATAGGTGTTCTCGAGGATGGTGTAGGTGTTGACCTGGCCGGCAGCGCTCTTGAGCTGGTAGCCGACGTCGAAGGTGGCGTTCACGCCGGAGAGGTTGAAGAAGTTACCGTCGTTGGAGACGGAGAAGGTGAGGGTGCGGCCTGAGGCTGCGCCCTGGAGGACGCCGCCGTGGATGGCGATCCAACCGCTGGGACGTTTGTGGCCGGCAACGGGTTTCTGGATGCCCATGATGGCGTCCTGGTCGCTGTTGAAGTCGGTGCCGTTGCCGCCGGTGCCCTGACCTTCGGGCTTGAGGTCGTTGATTGAGAAGAAGCCGTCATAGTAGCCGTTCCAGCCCCAGTTGAAGTGGAAGTAGCCGTTTGAGGCCTGGTAGCCGTCGCAGACGAATGAGTGGCCTCCGCCTTCGCCTCTGCCGCCGTAGATGACGGGACGGCCGGCTGCGAGCTCAGTGTAGAGCATATCGGTCCACTGGTCGTCGGTGTAGTGGACACGTGTGTATGAGTCGAGGGCCGGGTCATATTTGAAGTTCTGAACCAGAGCGGGAGAGATCTTCTGGGAGATGGCGCCGGAGACTTCGCCGTAGCTCATGTCGACAGAATAGCCGACGGCTTTCATCAGATAGGCGACGGCGGCCTTCTGCTCGGCGGTGCCGGATGAGGCGTTGGGATAGGTGTCGAGCATGTTGGCCCAGTCGAAGTTCTGTTTGGAGAGGTTGAGCGAGAGGGTGCGTTTGTTGTAGGTGACGCTCACGGTTCCGGTTCCGCACTCGGGATACTGGAAGTAGTTCATCACCTGCGATGTGGAGGTTGCCACGCAGCCGGTGACGGTGCCGGAGGGGCAGTCGTTGGAGTAGGGTGCTTCCTGGCTCCACTGGGTCTTGAGCAGGGCGGGGACGTCCTTGCGGTTGGCGCTGACGGTGGGAGTCTGGAGCTTGCCGGGCATGTTGAGTTTCATGCCGTAGACGTTGATGGGGGAGAAGTTTGAGCCGCCGATGAAGAAGGAGGCGGGGTTGGCGGCTTCGGCCTTGACGGCTGATTTGCCGAATTTGTCAAGCCACCACTTCAGCTGCTCGGGCAGGGGTGTCTCGGCGGTGACGGGGCGGTCGAGATAGCCGATGACGGGCACCTGGAGCGATGAGGCGCTCAGGATCATGGCTGCTTTGTCGGAGGAGAAGATGTAGTAGGAGGGAACGCCTTTGTACTCGCCCTGGGCCACCAGCGCGGGAGCTGTCATGGCGGGGGCGTTGTGGCGTGCCGTTGAGCTGGAGGCCGCGCGTGAGAGGGCCTCTTCGGCTGAG
>SFOH01000097.1 GCA_004552485.1 Bacteroidales bacterium
GTCCAGTTCTTTGACCGCGCGCTCGGTGTCGGCGGGTTTGTCCCACACGGCGATGCCCAGGATTTTGAGACCTTTGTCCTTATATGCCTCGTTGATGGCCTTGAGGTTGGGCATTTCACGACGGCAGGGGCCGCACCACGAGGCCCAGAAGTCCACCAGCACGGGCCGGCCTTTGCCGACAACATCGCTGAGGCGGTGAGTAGTGCCGTTGTAGCTGACTGTGATGTCCTTGAACATGGCGCCGGGCTGTGTCTCCTTCATATTCTTATTGCTGCGGACCACAGACTGCACGCGCGATGACTTCGCCAGCGCGGGATGTGCCGCCAGTTCCTTATCAAGTTGTTCCGCATTCATCTCGTAGGCCTTGTCCAGGAAAAGGGCCAGGCCAAGGGCATTGTCGATGTTGTCGTTCATAAACTTGTCGGCAAGTGCCTGATATTGCTCATAGATAGTCTGACGGGCGGCATCGTCGGCGGCGTTCCTGAACTTTTCGTTCAAGGCTCCGGCCTCGTTCTGGAACTTATTGAAGGCGGCGTTCAGCGCACCGCCGGTTGGGATTTGGTTGTCTTTTCCAAGGCTCACTTCTGCGCCGGGCTCTACAAAAAAGATGGGAGAGCGGTTGCCGTCGATGGACACACGCGCAATGAAGGCCTCGGGTATGTCACCGGAGAAGACGGCTACGCCGTCCTGAACGGTAGCGGAGTCGACGTTCTGACTGTTGTCATAATTCACAAGGTAGGCCACGCCTCCCTCTTCTTCCTCGCCGAAAGGAACGGTTACCTTGTACGGCCCGGCCATGGCCACTGCTCCTGCTGCGACAACAGCGGCGCCAAGGGCAAAAAGTTTTCTGTAATTCATTGTCATTAAGTATTTTATTTTATTGTTATCCAAAACAGAGATAATTGCGATTCGCTCAACGTCGTTCTTTTCCAACGTTCTGCGGAGCCAATGGTTTGCTTATTCGAAGACGAGCATGGACCAATAGCGGATGTTGGGGACGGTGAGGGTGACGAGGCGGCCGGTCTGGGTGAACTCCACATCCACCGGGGCGCCGCCATGGAAGTCCGGCGAGGCCACCCACACGCGGTTCACCTTCGCGTCCGAGTCGATGTGCAGCTCCACGTTATCGAGCCAGGAGGCTTCCGGGGTCGAAGCGTTGATGTCGCGCCAGCTCAGGTCCTTGACATTCGAGAAGTTGATGAGATGGAAGACGCGCTTTCCACAGTTGGCCTCACGCGCCAGCACGTTCAGGCTGCGGGGCGCGGGACTGCGGCGATAGGTCCACATGGACACTGGGTGCGTAGGCGATGCCACTTCCACCTCACGCTCAATTTTGTTGTCGAAGAGGCGGCAGTCGTAGAGCAGATTCTCGTAGGCCGTGGCAAAGTCATAATAGTGGGTGATGGCGTCCTGCAGCGTCTCGTCCATACGGAGATTGGTGTTGGGGAAATATTCATTGCAGAGCATATTGCCGCCGGTGCCTAACTCCAGATGACAGCCGCCCATGGCGAAGATGCATGCGTCCGTGAGCAGAATGCCGGGGGTGTTGAAGGTCTTGCCGGGGTTGGCACGGCCGTAGTTGTAGTTCATGTAGGCGGCAAAGATGGTGCGCAGGCTGTTGCCCGAGCGCATATTGTTGTCGAAGATGTTCCAGTAGATGTCCCGGAACTTGTCCTTGCCGGCCCAAAGCTCGGTGTAGCAGGCCGATACCACGCCCGAGCCGGTGATTTTGTCGCCGCCGAAGTCCGACACGGCGTTCATCACCAGGTGCTTCTCCGGGAAACGCTCCTTCATCTTTTTCAGGAACGGAGCATAGCCGTCGCGCTCGTCGATGCGGTTGCTCCAGTAGTCGTAATGCGTGCCGTGGGGGCCGAGCTGGTCAACCTGATAGCCGTCGAAGCCGAGGTTGTCATAGACCTCCTTGACGCGGTCGGCCATATAGTTCTGCCAGTCGGTGTTGCCGGGGTTCACCAGGTCGATGTTGCTCTTCCAGCCGATGGAGTAGAGGTCGTGATAGTCCTTCTTGCCGTGGCCGGTGTTGGTGAACATATACCATGCCTCCTGGACGCCGTCCGATGCCGCGCCGTCCTGACCGAGGGCGCCGTAGCAGAGGTTGTAGAAGAGCGTCTGCATGTTGTAGCCGTGCATGGTATTGATGAACTCGCGCACCACGTTTTTGCTGATCGGGCGGTTGGCGATGTCGGTGTACTGCTCGTCGGGGCAATAGGGACGATGGTGGCGCCAGTGCCAGTCCTGGAACTGGACGACGTTGATGTGGCGGCGG
>SFOH01000013.1 GCA_004552485.1 Bacteroidales bacterium
AGAGGTGTTTAATAATGGTGGAGGCTGTGTAATCGTCTTTGCCTTCTAACGACAAAACATAATCGTTTGCCTTAGTCAGTTCACGTGTTATAATGGTGTTGAGGCTACTGGCGCGACTTCCTTTTACCTTGTTTTTATCCTTGTTCCATTCGGACGGTTTGCAGGATATACCGATACTTTTATATGTGCGTTTGCCGTTATAGCATACTCGCAACATTATAGGATGCTCGCCATTGGCAAGCGTCTTACTTGTATATAATATAGGGGTAATGCTCGGTAAATTACGTTTCATCTCTTGCAAATGGTTTACGTTGTGGTTTACATTATTTGGAATAAAACCGTTATTTTGGTTTACATTGCAAAGATACAAAATAATCCTAACACTATGAGTATTAGGATTAAATAATTTAATAACTATATTCTATTCGTTGCCGAGGCACACGAACAGAACGCGAATCTTCTCCTTGTCGCGCAGACGCTTGGCTACTTCTTCAGCTGTAATCATAAGGCGTTGGGCTTTAAACTGTTAGACTTCAGACAGCGGCGGAATATCGCCAGGAAGGCGCAGCAGACGACGAAGCCTACGAAGAGCGCCAGCAGATAGGCCGTGTGAACGCCCAGCCAGCCCTGGAGCACGATGCCGAGGCCTTCGGGGGCGAAGACGATGTAGCTGACGGTGACCATGGTCATGAACAGCGCGGGCAGGAGCGTGACGAGATAGCGGCGATCCGAGGCGCTGTGGCGTGCGCGCGCCAGCCACACGGTGAGTGTCCACAGCGTGAACACCGAGAGCACCTGGTTGCACCAGGCGAAGTAGCGCCACATCACATCGTAGGGCAGGAGCATGATGGCGAAGGTGATGGCGAAGAGCGGAAGGCTGATAATCAGGCGTTTGAGAATATTCTTCTGGTCCACGCCGAAGGCTTCGGCCACGATGAGGCGGCATGAGCGGAGGGCCGTGTCGCCGGAGGTGATGGGCGCGGCGATGACGCCGATGATGGCGAGGACGCCGCCGACGGTGCCGAGCCATCCTACGCTGATGTCGTTGACGAGGGGAGCGGGCGAGCCGCCGGCGAGGGCCTCCTGGAGGGCGTCGTAGCCGTGGCAGAAGGTGATGGCGGCAGCGGCCCAGATGAGGGCGACGACGCCTTCGGCCACCATGGCGCCGTAGAAGACAGGCTTGGCGTAGCGCTCATTGGTGAGGCATCGCGCCATGAGCGGGCTCTGCGTGGCGTGGAAGCCGGAGATGGCGCCGCAGGCGATGGTCACGAACATCATCGGGAAGACGGGGTTCAGCTCGGGGTTGGGCTTGTGGTTGTACATCTGCTCCCAAATCTCGGGCATATCGGCGTGATGGACGACGAGGCCCACCATGATTCCGGCGGCCATGAACAGCAGGGCGAAGCCGAAGATGGGGTAGATTTTGCCGATGATTTTGTCGATGGGCAGCAGCGTCGCGGCCACAAAATAGAGGAGTATGACGGCCACCCAGAATGTGCGGTCGAGGTGCTCGGGGGTGAGTCCGGCCAGCAGGTCGGCGGGGTTGTAGACGAAGACGGCGCCGACGAGTGTGAGCAGCAGTATGGTGAAGACATTCAGCGTTTTACGCACGCCGCCGCCCAACTGCGAGCCCACCATGGCAGGCAGTGAGGCGCCGCCCATTCTCACGCTCATCATGCCGCTGAGATAGTCGTGGACGGCTCCGGCGAAGATAGTGCCGAGCGCAATCCACAGGAAGGCGGCGGGGCCGTACATCACGCCCATTATGGCGCCGAAGATGGGGCCCAGGCCGGCGATGTTCAGGAATTGGATGAGGAATATTTTCCAGGGGCGGAGAGGGATGTAGTCGACGCCGTCGGCGCGCGTCTGCACCGGGGTGGGGCGCTTGGGGTCCTGGCCGGCGATGCGTGTCATCAGGCCGCCGTAGAGAATGTAGCCCAGGATGAGTACCGCCAGTGCGATGAGGAATGATAGCATGAGAGTGTGATGAATGAGGTTGGTGTTAGAATTGCATTATGAGCGGGAGGCAGTGCATGAGATAGTTGCGTGCCTCGGTCCAGGGCAGGTAGAGGCGCTCGTCGTTGGGGATGAGCGTCACGGGTTTCTCGTTGAGGTCGACGCGCACGTAGTAGCGTCCCGAGCGTTTTGCCTTGAAGAAGATGAACTGGACGTTCGCGGCCATGGGCACCACGTTGAAGTCCTTCCAGTGCTGTGCCACGGTGTCGAAGTAGTTGGTCATGTAGTAGCATCCGGGCAGGCGCAGCAGCGACACGAGCGGCATCACCGTCTCGGCGTGGCCGAAGCGCAGGTCGGCGACGAAGGGATTCGAGCCGTCGAGGGCGCCGTCAGCACGGGTGATGATGTCCATGACCAGCTCGGAGGCGATGTCGGCAGGCACGGAGGAGACGGTGGTGGCGGTGCGCTGCAGATACTGGCGCAGGTTGAAGCAGCTCCACAGTGCATTAGCCTCCTCGACAGTGAAATATTTCTTCATCTGCGAGGGCATCTGCATGGCCTCGAGGCCGGCGAGGACGTAGTATTCGGTGATAGCCAGGTCGCGGGCGTTGTCGGTGTCGCCGTAGGGGTAGTCCTTACCCAGGACGCGGTTGATGGCGGTGATGGGGCAGGCGGCCTCAAAGTATTCGGTGTAAGCCGGTTGCCACAGCTTTTGGTCGCGGAACTCGAGGTAGTCCTTGTCCACGTCGAAGGGGCGCATGAGCTTCGAGTTGATGCGGCCGGTGGAGGTGGTGAACGTCAGCTTGTTGTCCATGCGGTCGAGCTGGTGGACGAAGCTGAACATGCTCATCATCGAGCGCGGCGAGTAGGAGGAGATGGCGTTGACGGCGCCGTCGCGGAAAATCTCGGGGTAGGTCGAGAACATACGTGAGGCGATGGCGCGCTGTTCGGCCTGGCCCAGCGAGTCGAGGGCGCCCCAGCGGTTGGTGGAGACGGCGATGATGTTTTCGGTGAGGCTGAGCAGGTCGCGGCCCAGCTCGGTGATGGTGCCGGTCTCCGAGGCGTTGTTCAGCGCGTCGCGCAGCTTGATGCAGTTGGCGGAGGAGGCGGGATAGCGCGAGCCGTGGCGTCCGACGTGGCTGATGTACACGGGCATGAGCGTGTCCGGCGCGTTAACACGGTGAATGTCAGCGGGGTAGGGGACGAGCGAACCCTGGCAGTCATCGTAGGAATAGCGCGTTTCCATGGGCGATTTGCCCTGTGCCGAGGCCGCCGTGGCAAGCCCGATTAGGGCCGTGACGGCAAAAAATACGCTGAGAATATACTTTTTCATCAGATTATTTGTTATCTTTGAGGACAAAATTAATAAAAAATGGACAATCTGCAAAAAAAGAACGCTGAAGAGTCGGCCTGCGAGCAGGCCCGCGCCCATTATGAGGCCGGAAAAAAGCTGTGGGCCGAGGGCCGTCACGGCGAGGCCATGACCGAGTATAACCGCGCTGTGGCCCTGGACCCCGAGTCGCCCGCCGCCACCGCCCTCGAGATGGCCAATACGGTCATGGATTTCTTCGACCGCTCGCGCTATAATCCCTGAATGCCGTGCCCTGCGTTTGGGCGTTCCGGCTTTTTTCACTAACTTTGTACACATAACATATCGATAACCCCTAAAACATAAAACACCATGAGCAGTATCCTGAAAGAGGGCCTGAAAGTGGGCCTTTGCTCCGACCACGCCGGTTATGAACTTAAAAGTATAATCGAAGGCTATCTCGAGGCCCGCGGCATTCAGTACGAGGACTTCGGCACACACTCCACCGAGAGCTGTGACTATCCCGACTTCGCACATCCCTGCGCCCTTGCCGTCGAGGACGGCAAGGTTTACCCCGGCATCGCCATTTGCGGCACCGGCAACGGCATCGGCATGACCCTCAACAAACACCAGGGCATCCGCGCCGCCCTGTGCTGGGAGGAGGACATCGCAGCCCTCGCCCGTCAGCACAACAACGCCAATGTGCTCGTGCTCCCCGCACGCTTCATCAGCCCGGAGAAAGCTCTCTCCATCGTCGATGTCTTCCTGAACACCGACTTTGAAGGTGGCCGCCACCAGCGCCGCATCGACAAGATGCCCGTCGAAGGCTGCAACTGCCGGTGAACCCTCTCACCGCCCGGAATGTTTAAAAGTGGACAGGCCTCCCTCGGGTCTGTCCGCTTAAAAACCCGCGACCCCGCAAGGGCTGTCCCTGTTTCGTCACATTAACTAACACACACACCGTGTCTTCGCGTATGGCCAAGTTCGGCGCCTTCATCCTCAAATTTCTGAAATCGCTGTTGCTTCTTGTGATGGCGGTGGTGCTTTTTGCCGGCGGCGTCGTGACGGTCGTCTATTCGGAATGGGGCCAGGAGCAGCTGCGCGGCGCGATGGTCGACTACATGAACCGCCGGCCGGGTGTGCATGTGCGCCTCGACCGCTTCCGCCTGCGCTTCCCGGCACGCATCGAGATTGACACGCTGTGCATCGTCCAGAACGGCGACAGCGTCATCGGCGCCGACGCCCTGCGCGCCGACGTGCCCATGCGTCCGCTAACGCAGGGATTCGTGGAGTTGCGCGAGGCCGAAGTGCGCGGATTTCTGATGCAGGTGGGCACACGCGACTCGGCAACGTGCATCAAGCTGCGTGCCGCCGACGCCCGCCTCGCTCCTGCCGTTATCCGCCTGAAAGACATGAACATACACCTCAAGGACGGCGCCCTCTCGCACGGCCTTGTGGACCTTTACATCAACCCGAATCCGCCCAAGTCTCCCAAGGCTACAACCCCGCCGTCGCCGCTTAGCGTCGTGGTCGACTCGCTCGGCCTCGACTCGCTGCGTTTCCGCATGAGCCTGCTGCCAACCGTTGACTCACTGGGAGTTATGATTGCCAAGGGCAAGATCAAAGGGGTGAACTTCGACATGCTCAAACAGACCATCGACGTCGCCTCGGTGCGCGGCAGCGGTCTGAACGCCGCATACATCGCCCCCGACGCCGCGACGATTGCAAACACGGTTGTGGCGCCGCCCGACACGGCCGCCTCCGAGCCCTGGACCGTGAAGGTCGGGGAGTTCTATTTCGACGACACACGGGCGCTCTACACCACGCGCGGCGTGCGCCCTCAGCCGGGCCTCGACTTCGCGTATATCGCTGTTGACAAGGGCGTTATCGAGGTAAAAGACTTCTATAACCGCGCTACTACGGTGGTGCTCCCCGTCAGCGTCAGCGCCACCGAGCGCTGCGGCGTGACGCTCTCGGCCGACGGCGAGCTGAAGGTGCAGGAAGAGGGCCTCGACTTCAAGAACTTCCTCGTGCGCACCGCCAACGGCACGCGTTTGAACGCCAACGCTTTCCTGGGCACCGGCGACCTCATCAATGACCCGACGGTGCCCCTGCGCCTCTCGGCCGGCGGACGCTTTGCCGCCGCCGACGCGCGCCTCATGTTCCCGGCCTTCCGCGGCTATCTCGCGCCAATGTCGCGCAGCGCTGCCATCGGCCTGGAGGCTGACCTCTCCGGCACGATGAAGAGCTTGAATATCACGCAGTTGCACCTCAGCGTGCCCGGCGCCATGGATGTTCGCGCCGCCGGCGTGCTCGACGACATCCTCTCCCGCAAAGGCCCCAACGGCGACGTGCGCTTCTCCGGCTCGCTGGCCAACGTGAACCCCTACCTGCGCATGTTGATGGACCCCGCCGGTCTCCACATTCCCGCCATGAGCCTCAAGGGTCAGCTCGGCTTCAACAACGGCAATTACAACGGCGACCTGGCGGCACGCACCGCCGCCGGCGACATCGCCCTCGACGGCTTCCTCAAAGGCCGCGGCAATGTCTACAAGCTCGACCTCGACGCCCGCAACTTCCCCGTCGGCGCCTTCATGCCCTCGCTGGGCGTCGGCAATGTCACGGCCTCGGTCAGCCTCGACGGCCACGGCTTCGACTTCATGAGCCGACGCACCGCCATCAGCGCCACCGTCGACCTCCGCGAGCTCGTCTATGAGGGCAAGCGCTATTCCGACCTCTATGCCGTGGTCGACCTGCACGACGGAAAAGGCCACCTCGAGCTTGAGTCCGGCAATCCCGGCCTCGACCTCTACCTCAATGCCGACGCCGAGATTCTCCCCGACAACTCCTGCACCATCGACGCCACCTTCAACGGCCGCGACGTTGACCTTCAGGCACTTAAGCTCTCGCCCACGCGCACCCTCGTCAGCACGTCCGGAAACATCTCCGCCTCCTTCGACCGCAAACTCGTCAACGTCAGCGGAAAGCTGCGCCTCGATGACCTCAGCTACATCACCGACGCCGACTCGCTCTACATCGACGACGTGACCGTCCGCGTCAACGCCTCCGACTCGCTGGTCAACGCCTCGGTCAGCAACCGCGACCTCTACGCTTTCTTCTCTTCGCCGACGCCTCTGAGCAAGATTATGGAGCGCTTCACCGGTGTGAGCAAAGTGATTGACAATCAGATGGCTGA
Source organism: Bacteroidales bacterium (assembly GCA_004552485.1). Taxonomy (GTDB): domain Bacteria; phylum Bacteroidota; class Bacteroidia; order Bacteroidales; family Muribaculaceae; genus CAG-873. Next base: position 6,462 of record SFOH01000013.1, read on the forward strand.
GCACCGCATCTCCGTCATCGAGGTGCAGAAACAGCTGCCGCCGTTCCGCCTCGACGTCGACGCCGGCGACGACAATTTCCTCTCGCAGATTCTGGCCGAGAGCAAGACCTCGTTCCAGGGCATGACGCTCATGGCCTCCAACGACTCCGTGCTCAATCTCACGGCGCGCGCCCTCGACGTGGAGAGCGGCACGACGAAACTCGACACGGTCACTTTCAACATACACCAGCACGGCGAGCGCCTCAACTATGACGGCGCCGTCAATAACCGCCCGGGCACCTTCGACGACTGGGCTCACGTCAAACTCGACGGCTTCTTCGAGAACAACCGCCTGGGTGTCAAGATGAAGCAGCGCAATCTCCAGGGTCAGACCGGCTTCGACATCGGCGGCAACATCACCCTCGACGGCGACTCCGTGGCCGTCCTCCGCCTCGACCCGCTCAATCCCGTCATCGCATACAAGGACTGGGAGGTCAACGAAGAAAACTTCATCCAGTACTCGTTCACGCACAAGCATCTCGATGCCGATCTGCACATGAAGGGCGCCGGCAGCTCGCTGGAGCTGTTCACCGAGCACGCCCACGAGCACGAGGAAGCGGCCCACGGCGCCGACGAAGACCTTGTGCTCCGTCTCTCCGACATTAAAATCCAGGACTGGATCGCCATCAACCCGTTCGCACCGCCCATGCGCGGCGACCTCTCGGCCGACCTGCGCGTGAACTGGGAGAACAAGACGCTCACGGGCAACGGCAACGCCTCGCTGCTCAACTTCTACTATGGCAAGGAGCGCGTGGGCGACCTCTCCGCCGACATCGACATCCTCACCAACCGCAGCGGCCTGATGAACGCCGACCTGGCGCTGAGCGTGGACGGCAAAAAGGCCGTGACGCTCACCGGCGCCCTCAACGACAGCACGCGCACCAGCCCCTTCAACCTCGACCTGACGATGATCCACTTCCCGCTGAGCACCGCCAACGCCTTCCTCCCCGGTGTGGCGCGCCTAACCGGCACCCTCAACGGAAGCATGGACCTCACCGGCGACGGCAACCGCAAACCGCGTCTCAACGGTTTCCTGCAGTTCGACTCGGCCACCGTCCGTGTCGATATGCTCGGTACCAAGCTGAATATCAGCGACGTAAAGATTCCCGTCGAGAACAATGTCGTCAGCTTCAACCGCTTCAACGTGACGGCCTGCAACGAGAATCCGCTGTTCGTGGACGGCACCGTTGACATCCAAAAGGTCACCGACCCGAAGATTGACCTCCACCTCGACGCCGACAACATGATGCTCGTCGACACGCGCCGCGCACCCAAGGGCGCCGAGGTCTACGGCAAGGCCTTCGTGAACCTCGACGCCGATGTCAAGGGCGACCTCGACCTCATGCGCGTAAACGCCAATGCCACAATTCTTTCCGGCACCAACGTCTTCTATATTATCCCGGATGGCACGACGGCCCTGCAGAACAACAGTGCCGGCGACATGGTCAAGTTCGTCAACTTCACGGACAGCACGGCCGTGGCCGCCGCCGACACCATCCAGCCGCACTCCGGCACGCTCCTGAACCTCAATGCCGCTCTCACCGTTCAGCGCGGCGCCACGCTCACCGTCGACCTCGACAGCAAGGGCAGCAACCGCGTCCAGCTCCAGAGCAACGGCACGCTCAACTACACCATGAATCCCCTCAACGGCGGCCGAATGACCGGACGACTCAACATCGACGGCGGTTTCGCACGCTATTCGATGCCGCCCGTCCTCTCCGAGAAACTCTTCAACTTCAAGGAGGGCAGCTACGTGGCCTTCAACGGCGACATGATGAATCCGCTGCTGAACATCCACGCCGTCGACGAAGTGCGCTCCAACGTCACCTCGCCCGGCCAGAACTCGCGCCTCATCTATTTCGACGTCTCCCTCGCCGTCACCGGCACGCTCAACAACATGGACGTGGCCTTCGACCTCGCCACCCAGGATGACGCCACCGTCGCCAATGAGCTCGCCACGATGAGTCCGCAACAGCGCGCTTCGGCAGCTATGAACCTGCTGCTCACCAACATATACACCGGCGCCGGCGACACTCGCGGCAACGCCAACATCGGCGGCAACGCCCTCTACTCCTTCCTCACCTCGCAGCTCAACTCGTGGGCCGCCAACACCATCAAGGGCGTGGACATCTCCTTCGGCGTCAATCAGTATGACCGCACGATGGAGGGATCGACCGACATGGTCACGCAGTACAGCTACCGCGTCAGCAAGTCGCTCTTCAACGACCGCTTCAAGATTATCGTCGGCGGCAATTACTCCACCGACAACTCCAACACCAACGCCTCCATCGCCAACAACCTCCTCTCCGACGTCTCCATCGAGTATATGCTGAACAAGTCCGGCTCGATGTACGTGCGCATCTTCCGCCACACCGGCTACGAGAGCATCCTCGAGGGCGAAATCACCCAGACCGGCGTCGGCTTCGTCTACCGCCGCAAACTCTCCAGCCTCCGCTCGATGTTCCGCTTCCCGCGCCGCAAGAAGAAGGCCGAGGAGCAACCCGTCAACTTCGTGCCCCGCACCGAGGCCGTCGGCGACTCCGCAACCGTTCCCGCCGACTCGCTCCCCGTGGCCGGCGAACCCCAAGAAAAGCCTGTGGCTGTCAAACCTGAACAGAAATGAAGAACTTGAAAAACATATCCGTCCTGACCGCCTGCCTGGCGCTCCTTCTCGCCGCGGCCTTCTCCTCGTGCTCCACCACGGCGCGACTCGAGCAGGGCGAGACCCTCTACACCGGCATCAAGGACATTGAATACGAGACGGACTCCGCCGCCGCAAAAGTTCCCTCCGACCTCAAGAGCGACATCTACGACAATGTCTTCGTCGCTCCCAACAACTACTGGAAACTGCTCAACTGGCACTATCCCTTCCCCCTCGGTCTTTGGGTCTACAACAACTGGCCCAACCCCGAGAAAGGCCTGCGCCACTGGCTCTTTGAGAAGCTGGCCGCCGACCCTGTGCTCGTCAGCACCGTGCGCCCCGACGCCCGCATAAAGATGGTGGAGCAGACGCTCCACAACAACGGATACTTCCGCGGAAAAGCCTCGTTCACCCTCGTCCCCTCAAAGCACAACAGCCGCAAAGCCTCCATATTATATAATGTGAAGCCCGGCACGCCCTTCCGCTTCGGCAGCTTCGAGTTCCTCAAAGACTCCGCCGCCGTCACCGGCGTCATAAACAACATCGCCGAGCGCGACCCCTATCTGCGCACCGGAAATCAGTACAACGTCGACTCGCTCCGTGCCGCCCGCATCCGTATCACCAACGAGCTGCGCACGCGCGGATACTATTACTTCACTCCCGAATTTATTGAGTATCTGGCAGATACCGTCGCTGTCCCCGGCGAGATACAGATGCGCATGGAGCTGGGCAAAGGCATGCCGCCGAGCGTGCTCGAGCCCTACCGCACCGGCAAAGTCAACGTCTACGTCTTCCGCCCCACGCGACGCTCGCGCCTTCCCATGGACACCATCGTCACCGACCGCGCCACCATCTTCCGCCAGATGCCCTCGCGACTGCGCAAGGGAACCATCTCCGACAACGTGCGCTTCCGACCCGGTAAGATTTTCTCAGTCAAGGACATGGACCGCACGCAGGCCTACCTCTCGCGCCTCGGCATCTTCTCCTCCGTGAACATCAACCCCGTGCCCGACACCCTCAGCGACGGCCCGCGCAAACTCGACGTCGACATCTTCTGCGTCCTCGACCGTCCCCTCGAGGCCACCGTCGAAGTCAACGCCTCGTCGAAGTCCAACTCCTACATCGGCCCCGGACTCTCCCTCGGAATCCTCAACCGCAACACCTTCGGCGGCGGCGAACAGCTGGCCGTCAACCTCACCGGCACATACGAGTGGCAGACCGGCCGCGGACGCAGCTCGCTGTTCAACTCCTACGAAGTCATGCTCTCCTCAACGCTGAGCTTCCCACGCCTGCTCGCGCCCAAGTTCATCCCGCGCCGCCGCCGACAGATCAACTGGACACGCTTCAACATCAACGCCGACCTGCTCAACCGCCCCCACTACTTCAAGATGGCGCAGTACAACATGGGCATGTCCTACGACTGGCAGTCGCACCGCCACGTCAACATGTCGTTCACGCCCCTGAAGCTCACCTACACCAAGCTCATGCACACCACCCACGACTTCGACTCCATCATGGCCGCCAACCCCGCCGTCGCCCAGTCGTTCATGAGCCAGTTCATACCCCAGGCCCAGTACTCCTATGTCCTTGACCGACAGTATGGACGCAACAACCGCGTCAACTTCTCCTTCTCCGTCCAGGAAGCCGGCAACATCTTCTGGAGCATCTACCAGCTGTGCGGCAAACACGGCGACAAGAAACTCTTCGGCACGCCCTTCGCCCAGTTCGTCAAAGGCCAGACCCAGCTCGTCTACGGCTACCGCACCGGCCCCGGCGACGCCTGGCTCGTCGTGCGCGGCCTCGTCGGCGCCGCCCATGCCTACGGCAATTCCAGCCAGGTGCCCTACGCCGAGCAGTTCTATTGCGGCGGCGCCAACTCCGTGCGCGCCTTCACCGTTCGCTCCATCGGCCCCGGCTCCTACAGACCGCCGGACCACGATGCCAACGACTACTTCGACCAGACCGGTACCTTCAAGTTCGAGGCCAACGCCGAGTTCCGCTTCCCCATCGTCGGCCCCCTCCACGGCGCTGTCTTCCTCGATGCCGGCAACGTCTGGCTCCTCCACGACGACCCCCAGCGACCCGGCGGCACCCTCCGCGGTTCCACATTCCTCAAAGACCTTGCCCTCGGCACCGGCCTCGGCCTGCGTGTGGACATCAGCATGCTCATCCTGCGCGGCGACCTCGGCATCGGCATCCACGCCCCCTACGACACCGGCAAGTCCTCCTACTACAACATGCGCAACTTCGGCTCCTCCCTCGCCTTCCACCTCGCCATTGGCTACCCCTTCTAACCCCCCCAAAAAAAACAACCCCATGCGCAGAAAAGGCCGCAGCCAGGTGATGGCTGCGGCCTTTTCTGCGCATGGGGGTGCGGGAGGCGCACGCGGGGTGCGGCGCGGGGTGGGGGAGGGATTTACTTCTCGAACTTCTTGACGATGACGGTGGCGTTGTGGCCGCCGAAGCCGAAGGAGTTGCTCAGCGCGGCGCGCACTTCGCGGTGCTGCGCTTTGTTGAAGGTGAAGTTGAGGTTGTAGTCAAGCTCCTCGTCGTTGTCGCCTTCTTCGTGGTTGATGGTGGGGGGCACGATGCTGTCCTTGATGGCAAGGATGGAGAAGACGGCTTCCATGGCGCCGGTGGCTCCGAGAAGGTGGCCGGTCATGGACTTGGTGGAGGAGATGTTGAGCTTGTAGGCTGCATCGCCGAACACTTCTTTGATGGCTTTGATTTCGGAGCGGTCGCCGACGGGGGTGGCTGTGCCGTGGACGTTGATGTAGTCGATGTCCTCGGGTTTCATGTTGGCGTCTTCGAGGGCGTTCTCCATTGCGAGGATTGCGCCGAGGCCTTCGGGGTGTGTGGCGGTGATGTGGTAGGCATCGGCTGAGAGGCCGCCGCCTGCTACTTCGCAGTAGATTTTGGCGCCGCGGGCGAGGGCGTGCTCGAGTTCTTCGAGGACGAGGACTGCCGAGCCTTCGCCGATCACGAATCCGTCACGGCTGCCGCTGAAGGGGCGTGATGCTGTCTCGGGGCTGTCGTTGCGGGTGGAGAGGGCGTGCATGCTGTTGAAGCCGCCGACACCTGCGGGGTAAATGGCTGCTTCGGCGCCGCCGGTGAGGATGGCGTCAGCCTTGCCGAGGCGGATGAGGTTGAAGGCGTCGATGATGGCGTTGTTGGATGATGCGCAGGCGCTGACGACACCGTAGTTGGGGCCGTGGTAGCCATACTCCATGGAGATGTGGCCGGAGGCGATGTCGGCGATCATCTTGGGGATGAAGAAGGGGCTGTATTTGGGGCCGTTGTCTTTGTTGATGGCGTAATAACCGGCTTCTTCTTCGAAGGTGTGGAGACCACCAATGCCGGCGGCAACGATCACACCTACGCGGTTGCGGTCAACGTTTGAGCCCTCAGCTTCCAGGCCGGAGTCTGCCACGGCCTCGGCGGCGGCGGCAAGGGCGTACTGGGCGTAAAGGTCAAGCTGACGCTGTTTTTTGCGGTCGAAGTACTTGTTGGCATCGAAGTTCTTGACTTCGCAGGCAAACTGGGTCTTGAACAGAGAGGCATCAAAATGTGTTATGGGGGCGGCGCCGCTGACGCCGTTCTTGGCGTTTTCCCAGGTGGTGGCAACGTCGTTGCCGAGGGGGGAGATGGCGCCCATACCCGTCACGACTACTCTTTTAAGTTCCATGATTATTGTGGGTGGATTGGGGGTCTTCAGAATAAAAAAGTCCGTGCAGAGCGGGGGATGTGTTTCCGTGGCCTGTGTCGGTTGGTGGGGTGCACATCGGCTCCGTCCGGAGGGGTGATGTGTGCCGCGGCCGCGGGGTGGTCTGCCGGCTAAGGGGTGAAAGGAGGGAGGGGTTAATTTACGTAATCAAGTGAACATCCTCCATGACGCACTGCGGTTGCGGCGCCAACGGCGGATATCCACTTAGTACGTTTTAAGACGCTGTGTCTCAGGCTTTGGCCTCTTCGATATATTTGATGGCGTCGCCTACGGTCTGGATTTTCTCAGCCTGATCATCGGGAATTTTGATGTCAAACTCTTTCTCAAATTCCATGATGAGGTCAACGGTGTCGAGTGAATCTGCGCCGAGGTCGGTGGTGAAGGCAGCAGCCTCAGTTACCTGGCCTTCGTCTACGCCAAGTTTGTCAACGATGATAGCTTTTACGCGATCTGCAATTTCTGACATAATGCTTTAGTTTTTAGTTTATTAACTCTTAAAAATTGTATTGAATATCGTTATCTATTGCCTCCGCGGCCCGCAGAGGGGACGGAGGGAGTTGAAGTTCGCACTTTTTCGCGGTGCAAAGTAACGAAATATTCTGCAAATAATGAAATTTTTCTGCAAATAAATTGTGAAAATTTGTTTATTGGGCGTTAATAGCGGCTTCAGAAGCGACTGAAACTCAGAACGCGCGAACTCGGCACGCTCCTGCCGAGACCCCGCCGAGACTGCGAAAGGGCGCCCGCGCAGGCCGTATTTCGGCGTTTTCCGGGGGCAAATTTCGCCCTCTTGGCATTTTTGCGTTGTCCACCTCGAATTTTTTTGCTAATTTTGTGCGTATTTTTGCCTTTTTATTAATAATGAGTGACAAGGACCCTGAAAAAGACGATATATTAGACAACGAAGCATCCGGCAACGGCCTTCCCTCCGGGGAGGCTGCCCCCGGCAACAACTGCGACAACGACCCCGACAACGAAGCCGACGATGACGCCGAAGACGACGAGGAGACGGTCTGCGACGACGGCACCGAGGTGACCGTCCCGCCCGGTGCGCCTGTGCCGGCGCGGCCGTTCACGCCCGCCGACGCCGTGGCGCCCCACCGCCTCCAGGGCATGTACCGCAACTGGTTCCTGGAGTATGCCTCCTACGTGATTCTGGAGCGCGCCGTGCCTCAGATCGACGACGGTCTGAAGCCTGTGCAGCGCCGCATCCTCCACGCCATGAAGACGCTGGACGACGGCCGTTTCAACAAGGTGGCCAACATCGTGGGCACGACGATGCAGTATCACCCCCACGGCGACGCCTCCATCAAGGACGCCATCGTGCAGCTCGGCCAGAAAGAGCTGTTGATCGAGACGCAGGGAAACTGGGGCAACATTCTGACGGGCGCCGACGCGGCCGCCGGCCGTTACATCGAGGCGCGCCTCTCGCTCTTCGCCCTGGATGTGCTCTACAATCCTAAGGTGACGGAGTGGACGCTTAGCTACGACGGACGCAAGAAGGAGCCGGTGACGCTGCCGGCCAAGTTCCCGCTGCTGCTCGTCCAGGGCGCCTACGGTCTGGCCGTGGGCCTCTCGTCGCGCATCCTTCCCCACAACTTCAACGAGATTCTGGACGCCGCCATCGCCTATCTGCGCGGCGAGGAGTTCACGCTCTACCCCGACTTTGTGACGGGCGGACTCCTGGACGTGAGCAAATATAATGACGGCGAGCGCGGCGGCTCGGTGCGCATCCGCGCGCGCATCGAGAAGGTCGACAACCGCACCCTGGCCATCACCGAGATACCCTACGGCTGCACCACGGAGACGCTCATCGACTCCATCCTCAAAGCCCTGGACAAGGGCAAGATAAAGATACGCAAGGTCGAGGACCTGACAGCCGAGACGCCGCGCATCCTGGTTCATCTCCAGCCGGGCACGTCGTCGGACAAGAGCATCGACGCCCTCTACGCCTTCACCAACTGCGAGATGAGCATCTCGCCCAACTGCTGCGTCATCCGCGACGAGAAGCCGGAATTCCTGGGCGTCAGCGACGTGCTGCGCCACAATGTCGAGCGCACGCGCCACATACTGAAGCGCGAGCTGGAGATTTCGATCGACGAGGTGCGCGAGCTGCTGATGAACGCTTCGCTCGAGAAATACTTCATCGAGAAGCGCATCTACAAGGACAAGGCCTACGAGCAGGCCGAGAACCTGGATGCCGCCGTCGCCCACGTCGACACGCGTCTGGAGCCCATCAAGCCCAAGCTGGTGCGCGAGCTGACCCGCGACGACATCCTCCGCCTCTTCGAGATTCGCATGAAACGCATCCTCAAGTTCAACGCCGAGGACGCCGACCGTCTCATCGCCGACTACCACGCCCGCATCGTCGACCTGCAGGACAAGCTGGAGCACCTGACCGACTACACCATCGCCTGGTACCAGGGCCTCAAGGACAAATACGGCGCCGCCTTCCCCCGCCGCACCGTCCTCCGCAGCTTCGACTCCATCCAGGCCGCCACCGTCGCCGAGGCCAACGAGAAGCTCTACTTCAACCCAGTCGAGGGCTTCATGGGCACCGGTCTGAAGAAGGACGACAACACTGAGGTGCTCGGCTCGTGCTCGTCGATCGACGACATCATCATCTTCTACAAGGACGGCCGCTACAAGGTCGTGCGCGTCACGCCCAAGCAGGACGTGGGCAAGAACGTGCTCCACATCGCCGTCTTCCGCAAGGACGACGAGCGCACCGTCTACAACGTCATCTACCAGAACGGCCGCGGCGGCGCCTACATGATGAAGCGCTTCCGCGTGAACAAGATTATCCGCGACCGCGAGTACAACCTCACGCAGGACACTCCCGAGAAGCCCGTTCCCGGCAGCCGCGTGGTGTGGTTCACGGCCAACACCAACGGCGAGGCCGAGGTGGTGCGCGTGACGCTGCGGCCCAAGCTGCGCCTGAAGACGCTCCAGTTCGACGTCGACTTCTCGAAACTGGCCATCAAGGGCCGCACCGCCATCGGCAACCTCGTCACCCGCAACGAGGTGCACCGCTTCTCGCTCAAGGAGAAAGGCTCGTCGACGCTCGGCGGCCGCAAGGTGTGGTTCGACCCCGACGTGCTGCGCATCAACTACGACGGCCGCGGCAACTACCTGGGCGAGTTCAACAGCGACGACCGCGTGCTCGTCGTGCTCCGCGACGGCGAATACTACACCTCCACCTTCGAGGCCACGAACCACTACGAGGACAACATCCTGCGCATCGAGAAATTCGTGCCCGGCAAGATCTTCACCCTCGTGCTCTTCGACGCCGACAACGGCTATCCCTACATCAAACGCTTCGCTTTCGAGGCCTCGGCGCGCCGCCAGCGCTTTGCCGGCGAGAACGACAAGAGCCGCATCATCCTGCTCACGGACACCCCGGGCGCCGTGCTGCGCGTGACCTTCGCCGCCCCCGACGACTACCGCGAGCCCATGGAGGTGCACGCCACGGAGTTCATCGCCGTCAAGCGCTTCACCGCCAAGGGCAAACGCCTGACCACGTGGAACTTGGGCTCCGTCGAAGAGCTTGAGCCGGATCCCGTTGAGCCGGAAACTGCCGATGTTGCCGACGGTGAAGGCGAAGGCGAGGACGAGCAGGAGCCCCAGACCCTCATCCGCGAGCGCAGCGACGAAGAAGTGCGCGACGAGATAACCGGCCAGGAACGCCTCTTCACAGACGACGACCTCTAATTCTCCCTCCCTCTATCATGCACATAATCAGAAAGATAATCGCAGCCTTCTGTCTCTCGGCCTTCGTCGTGAGCGCCCCGGCGCAGAACGCCGACTCGGCGGCTGTGGAGACGGTGCGCCCCGTGCTGTCGGCCTACGGCGTGGAGGCCGGTTCGGCACACCTTGCCGACACCTACCTCACCCCGCTCCATTACAACGGCTGGCACACGGCCCTCACCTACGAGCGCATGCAGGCCATGGGCTTCGCACCCGAGAACTGGGTGATGCAGCTCAGCGCGCGCATCAGCTTCGACGGCACGCAGAACCGCGCCCGCAATGCCGACATGTACAACCTCGAGGCCGAGGGCGCCTGGACCATGATGCGTCGCTGGCGCAACCCCTGGAACCTGAGCAGCCTGACGCTGGCCGTCGGCCCCGGCACATCGCTGCGCGGCGGTTGTCTCTATCTCAGCCGCAACGGCAACAATCCCGCCTCCGCGAAAGGCGCATGGACGGTCAACGCCCATGCCATGGCCGCCTACAACCTGCGCCTGGGACGCCTCCCCGTGACGCTCCGCTACGAGGCCATGCTCCCCGTCACCGGCGCCTTCTTCGCCCCCGAATACGGCCAGCTCTACTACGAGATTTGGCTGGGCGAGCGCAAGGGCCTCTGCCAGGCCGCATGGTTCGGCAACTACTTCCGCCTCGTCAACCACGTCACGGCCGACCTGCGTCTCGGAAGCACCACGCTCCGTCTCGGCTATCACAACGACATCATCTCCACAAAGGTCCACGACATCGTCAGCCGCCGCACCACCCACGCCTTCTCCCTGGCCATCGTCACCGAATGGATTTCACTGGACAGAGGCCGCCGCGCCGCCGCTGACGCACGTTTCATCTCAGCCCTCTACTGACCCCATGAAGAAGTCTCTCACCGCACTCGCCGCAGCCATCTGCCTGCTCTTCGCCGCCGGCTGCCACGAGATTGAAGAATACCCCAACACCTACATGGGCAACTTCGACCAGCTCTGGCAGCTCTTCGACGAGCACTACTGCTTCTTCGAGGAGAAAGGCGTGGACTGGGACTCGATTTACGCCCAATACCGCCCACGCGCTCTCAACTGCCGCTCCACGCAGGAGCTCTTCGGGGTCTGCTCCGACATGCTCTCCGAACTCCGCGACGGACACGTAAACCTCTCCTCGTGGTTCAACACTTTCTACTACCGCGCCTGGTGGAGCGACTATCCCCAGAACTTCAACGAGCGCGTCCTGCAGGAGAACTACCTCTATTTCAACTACGACCAGCTCGGCCCCATCACCTTCGCCATCCTTCCCTCCAACATCGGATACATCCGCATCAGCTCGTTTGACAGCGGCATCGGCGAGGGCAACATGAACGCCATTCTGGCTAAACTCATCCGCACCCGCGGCCTCATCATCGACATTCGCGACAACGGCGGCGGCTCCATGACCAACATCGAGACCATCGCCCGCCGCTTCATGCATGGGCGCACCCTGGCCTACTCCATCCGTCACAAGGACGGCAAGGGCCACAACGACTTCTCCGAGCCCTACGACGTCTACTTCGAGCCGCAGGCCGACTTCCTGCTGTGGCTGAACAAGCCCGTGGCGCTGCTCACCAATCGCAGCACCTTCTCGGCCGCAAACGTCTTCGCCGCCGTCCTCAAAGAGTGCCCCCAGGTCACCGTCATCGGCGCGCGCACCGGCGGTGGCGGCGGCATGCCCCTCAGCTATGAGCTCCCCTTCGGGTGGGGCGTGCGCATGTCCGCCGCGCCCATCCATGATGCCCGCGGAAACTGCATCGAGAACGGCGTCGACCCCACGCCCGGCTACGAGGTGAACTTCACCGACGAAGACTCCGCCGCCGGCCGCGACCCTATCCTCGACACCGCCGTCAACTTCATCGAAACCAACGGCTTCTGAACGCCACGGAAAGCCTCGGCCACATTTATATATAAGACACATTATTTATAGAAATGAGAAAACTCTCAATTATCCCCGTCCTGATATACACGCTCCTGTCCTGTGCCTGCACACAGGCGGCCGACCCTTTTGTGAAAGAGGTGCTGTACGTTCCGGAAGCCGTCGATTACACCGACCCCACGATGTGGCACATCGAGCGCAACGACTCGCTTGGCGCCGACGTCTTCTACATCCCTTCGACATGGGAGTTCGACTGGACAGCACCAGATGGCAGTGTGAGCCACTATGCCGACCCCTCGCTGGAGAAACATCGCGCCGACATGGACACCGAAATCTCACAAATAGCTGATTACATGGCCGACGGCACAAATTTCTACTCGCCTTTTTACCGCCACATCACACTCGACACCTGGGCGACACTCGACGAAGACCTCATCAACCTCCGCTATCACGACGTGGCCTTTGTCGACGTTAAAAACGCCTTCGACCACTTCATCCGCAACTTCAACAACGGCCGGCCCTTCATCCTCGCCGGGTTCAGCCAGGGCGGCAAGTCGGTGGTGGAGCTGATGAAGACGTTGCCCGACTCGCTTCAGAACAGAATGATCGCGGCCTACGTCCTGGGATACAAAGTCACCCCCGACGACACCAAGGTGGCGCCATGGATCACCGCCGCCAAAGACTCTGTCGACACCGGCGTCACCATCTGCTACAACTCGGTCGCCGACGTGAAATACACCAAACCCGTTGTCAGCTCTCCCAACGTCATGGCCATCAACCCCGTGAACTGGAAAACCGACGCTACCCCCGCAACACTAAACGACACGATTACGGTGACGCTCGACCCCGAGTACAAGGTGCTGGTGGTCAAAGGATTCGACGGAAGCTATCTGCCGAACATCCTCAACATCCTGAATGTGGGCGACTATCATGGCGCCGAACCCTGGCTTTACAGCGAGTGTCTTCGAAAGAATATCCATCAGCGCATCAAACGATTCACCGCCGCCAAACGTTGACACTACAACGGCACGCTCTCCCGAACGTCGTGCTCTGTCAAAAACAAACAAAAATATATCAACGCAAACAGCTTGCCATGTGATTGAAACCCAACATGCTGAGCCCCGCAACATCCCAAACAAACCGCATTATGAAAAAAACAGCGCTTAAGCTTGCCATGGCCATCGTGGTGATGATTTCCGCCGTCGCCCTCACCGCCTGCGACGACGACGATGACTTCTACCTCCAGGGCTGCTATCAGAATCAGAGCTATGCCTACGAGCTCTACCAGTTCAACTCCGACGGCACGGGCTACTACCAGGTGTCGCCCGCCGAGGTCTACTATTTCACCGACTTCACCGTCTCCGGCGCCGGATACCTCAACGTCAACTGGTATGACCCCGACGACCCATACTCCTCCAACTGGGAGCGCGTGGGCGCCATCGCCATCACCAACTCCGGCGACATGTTCATCCTCAACTACGGCGGCAACTCGCAGGGCTACGTGCGCATCTCCTATCGCGACGACTTCATCTTCTGAGGCCCAGCGCCGCCACTGCCATTGGGCGTGGCTGCTTCCACACTGACACCGTCATAGGACATAGTTACGTCGTCTTTCTGTGTCTGGGAACGCCAGCGTCAGCAGGCGATAAGGGTAGCCAGGGTTTGCCGTCCCTTTCACCGTTGCTTCTACGGCAATTTTTTTATCAGACTGAGTTGTGCGAAGAAAAATTCGCAGAACTTTCGCAGAACTTTCGCACAGAGTTGAGTTGTGCGAAGCGTTTTTCGCACAACTTTCGCAGAACTTTCGCACAAAATTTCTTGCATTTTTGAAGTTTTTTTTACATTTGCAGCCTAAACGATTGCAACGCCAATCCGGTGCAATTTTTTTCTAAAAAAACATCCTTAAAAACGCAAATTATGAGAAATCTTATCAAACAGGCATCAACTGCCATTCTTTCAGTTCTGCTGCTCGCCTCGTGCTCGAGCTCTGAGGACAACGTGATAGAGACCACCGTCAGCCCCACGGTTGCACTGCTTTCCGACGCCGGATGTCTCAACGGCCGGTCGGACATGGACGCTGCCTCCCGCGCCGACGAGGCCGACGGCTGCACCTTCGAGATGGCCCTCGACGGCACCGTCGCCCAATGCAAGTTCACCAACCTCGTCTATGACTGCAACTACGGTAAAGTGAACGTCAAGGTCAGCTTCAAGGACAATGTCCTGTCGATCGTGGAATATCCCTCTGACGAAGGCGTTGACTGCCTTTGCCGCACCAATGCCGAATTCACCATCAACGACATCCCCGACAAAGACTTCACCCTCAAGATTTACGCCGGAGAGACCGCAACCGGAAAATACAACGCGGCTAATCCCCGCTACGCCGGCCGCGTGGTTGTCAAGGACGGCGGCATCAAGGTCGCCTATGACGCCCGATACAGCTACTATTGATTTCTCGTTTTCCCGACCCCATCCAAGGCCCTGTTCTTTGACTAAAGGAACGGGGCCTTTAATTAAAAAAGAGTAAAAAACGGATTGGGAATATGGTTATTTGGCCGAAAGTTGGTAACTTTGCAGTCTGAATGACGCCGTAGGCTGCCCCGCCGGGAGGCGTTCTTAACAAGAAGATGTAAGTAAAACACTATGGATCAGATACGTAACATTGCCATCATAGCCCACGTGGACCACGGCAAAACCACACTCGTTGATAAAATGCTCCTTGCCGGAAACCTCTTCCGCGACAATCAGAACGCCGGCGAACTCATCCTCGACAACAATGACCTGGAGCGCGAGCGCGGCATCACAATCCTGTCAAAGAACGTCTCCATCAACTATAAGGGCACCAAAATCAACATCATCGACACCCCGGGACACGCCGACTTCGGCGGCGAGGTGGAGCGCGTGCTCAACATGGCCGACGGCTGTCTGCTGCTCGTCGACGCCTTCGAGGGCCCCATGCCCCAGACACGTTTCGTGCTCCAGAAAGCTCTCCAGATCGGCCTCAAACCCATCCTCGTCATCAACAAGGTCGACAAGCCCAACTGCCGCCCCGACGAGGTGCAGGACATGGTCTTCGACCTCATGTTCAACCTCGACGCCACCGAGGACCAGCTCGACTTCCCCACAATCTACGGCTCCGCCAAAGAGGGCTGGATGAGCACCGACTACAACGACCGCACCGACAACATCGTACCCCTGCTCGACGCCATCATCAAATACATCCCCGCGCCTAAAGTGCTCGAGGGTGACCCCCAGATGCTCATCACCTCGCTCGACTTCTCCAACTATGTCGGCCGAATCGCCATCGGACGCGTTCACCGCGGCACCATCCGCGAGAACATGGAGATCGGCCTCTGCCGCAAGGACGGCACCGTCAGCCGCCAGCGCATCAAAGAGCTCCACACCTTCGAAGGCATGGGCCGCAAGAAGGTCAAAGAAGTGAGCTCCGGCGACATCTGCGCCCTCGTCGGCATCGACGGCTTCGAAATCGGTGACACCATCACCCTCCCCGACAGTCCCGAGCCCCTGCCCCGCATCGCCATCGACGAGCCCACAATGTCCATGACATTCACCATCAACGACTCGCCCTTCTTCGGCCGCGACGGCAAATACGTCACCTCGCGCCACATCCACGACCGCCTCATACGCGAGCTCGACCGAAACCTCGCCCTCCGCGTCGAAAAAGGCGCCCGCGAGGACCAGTGGACCGTCTTCGGACGCGGCGTTCTCCACCTATCCGTCCTCATCGAAACAATGCGCCGCGAGGGCTACGAGCTTCAGGTCGGCCAGCCCAAGGTCATCATCAAAGAGGTTGACGGCGTCAAGTGCGAGCCCATCGAAATGCTCACCATCAACGTCACCGACGAGTACGCCTCCAAAATCATCGACATGGTCACCCGCCGCAAAGGCGAACTCGTGTCGATGTCCACCCAGGCCGACCGCACCCACATGGAATTCCAGATTCCCTCGCGCGGCATCATCGGCCTGCGCAACAACGTGCTGACCGCCTCCGCCGGCGAAGCCATCATGGCTCACCGCTTCCTCGAGTTCCAGCCCTGGAAAGGCGAAATCGAGCGCCGCACAAACGGCTCGCTCATCGCCATGGAAGGCGGCACAGCCTACGCCTACGCCATCGACAAACTCCAGGACCGCGGCCGCTTCTTCATCTTCCCCCAGGAAGAAGTCTACGCCGGACAGGTCGTCGGTGAGAACGCCAAGGACAACGACATCGTCGTCAACGTCACCAAGTCCAAGAAACTCACCAACATGCGTGCATCCGGCGCCGACGACAAGGCCCGCATCGTGCCCCCCGTCGTCTTCTCCCTCGAAGAAGCCCTCGAATACATCAAGGAGGACGAGTATGTCGAAGTGACCCCGCGCCACATCCGCCTGCGCAAAATCATCCTCGACGAGCTCGAGCGCAAGCGCGCCAACCGCTGACGGCCCGGGCATCACCCCCTTTCCGCTCATAATCACCGACTTATGAAACCCTTCACCCTCAACATACGGGGCGCGTTGCATCAGTTTACGCGCCCCACTGTCATGGGCATACTCAACGTAACCCCCGACAGCTTCTACGCCGCCTCGCGCGCCTTCGACGCCGAGACCATCGCCGCTCGCGTGCGCACCCTCATCGCCGAGGGCGCCGACATCATCGACATCGGCGCCTACTCCTCGCGCCCCGGCGCCGACGACATCAGCGCGGCCGAAGAAACCGAGCGCCTGCGCCGCGGCATGGACGTGCTCCGTTCCATCGACCCCGACATTCCCGTCAGCGTCGACACCTTCCGCGCCAACGTCGCCCATACCGCCGTCGCCGAACTCGGTTGCGACATCGTCAACGACATCAGCGGCGGCCTCCTCGACCCCGAAATGACCGACGTCGTGGCCGCCCTGCGCTGCCCCTACATACTCATGCACATGCGCGGCACGCCCGCAACCATGCAGCAACTCACTGACTACCGTGACGTTACCGCCGACGTCATGGCCGAACTCGGCGAACGCCTCGCCGCCCTCGCCCATGCCGGCGTCTCCGACATCATCATCGACCCCGGCTTCGGCTTCGCCAAAACCCTCGAACAGAACTACGAACTCATGCGCAACCTGCCCGCCCTCCAGCTCCTGGGGCGCCCCATCCTCGTAGGCATCTCGCGCAAAAGCATGCTCACGCGCCTGCTGAACATCACCCCTGACGCCGCCCTCCCGGCCACCACTGCCCTCAACGCCTACGCCCTCGACCGCGGCGCCGCCATCCTCCGCGTCCACGACGTCGCCCCCGCCCTCGCCGCCTCCCGCCTCTACACCGCCCTCCACCCCGCCTAATCCTCCGCGCTGCCAAAATCATGCCCAAACTTCAGTAGCCGAATATGCGACCGGGAACGCCAGCGTTCCCGGTCGCCGCAACATTTGCGCTTCTCCTTCGGCGCTATTCGTAGGGCATGTCGTTGACGGGGTACGTTGGCCATTCGGCGTCAGGGAACGCCGCGCGTAGCCGGCGTTCCCAGTCGCTGGGATGTACGCCGGCAATGAAGCGAGTCGGCTTGGACCTGCTGACGCTGGCCTTTCCTGACGCCGAATGACCCATAGCATGGTAACTGATTCCTGAGAGGAAGCCATACCCCACAGACTAATGCCCTATGTCCTTTGACAGGCTACGCGTAACGGGCGCACTTCCGCCCGTCTTTTATCGGACAGCAATATTTAATATATAATCGAGCGTGCAGAATAATGATTTTGTCTGATTTTCTACGTAAAAAAACCGACAAAATCTGACGGAATCAAAAAAAAATATTCCAAAAACGTCTTCGGAAGAACATGGATTCTAATGCACAACTTTTTGATTGTCTTGCTATTGTATCAGAGGTGAGGTCAATTAGTCGGCGTTAAAGATGCTGGAATTATCAACGTGGGGAGGGTGAAGGGTCGGGTGCGCCGGAGGGGTCGATGGTGAGCCAGCGGGAGGTGAGTTTTACTTTGGCTTTGCCGTTTTTGAAGGAGTAGGCGTTGTCGTAGATGGCGGGGATGACCAGGTCGCCGGTCTTGTCGATAAAGCCGTATTTGCTATTGAGCAAGACTCTGCCACGGCCGTCGCTGAAATCCCAGACGCCATCATATTTTGCGGGTATGACCAAAGCGCCGGTCTTGTCGATATAGCCCCATTTACCGTTGATTTGGACGGGAGTCAGGCTTTCGCTGAAAGAACCGACATTATCGTATTTTGCGGGTATGACCAAAGCGTCGGTCTTGTCGATAAAGCCCCATTTGCCATTGATTTCCACCGACGCCAGGCCTTCGCAGTAAAACCCGACACTGGTATATTTTGCTGGGATGATGAGGGCGCCGGTCTTGTCGATAAAGCCCCATTTGCCGTCGATTTTCACCGGCGCCCGGCCTTCGCTAAAGTACCATACGCTGTCATATATGGCGGGTATGACCAGAGTGCCTTTCTTGTCGATAAAACCCCATTTGCCATTGATACTCACATAGGCGAGGCCATTGTTAAAGGGCGAAGCGATATCGTACCGGGCGGGGATGACCACCCGGCCGTTGTGCTTATAGCCATATTTCCGGGTGCTTGTGTCCTGAAACCATTCGTACTCGTGGGAGATGTCGAAGTCGTCGTGTATAGAATCCGTAAGTGCGCTGTTAACGCCCTGATACGAGTTCACGTCCATGGTTGCCGGCTCAGAGTTATTTTGAGCCATAATGCCCGACGCGGTCAGCGCGGATATGATCAGTGTCAGAAAGATTTTTTTCATAAGAATGGGGTGGGGTAAATATTTCAAACTATGTTTTATTCGACGAAATGCGCTTTATGGGTGGCTATTGCACCTCGTTGCCGTTTCGGTCAATATAGAACCTACGACCGTTGAGCAATACCCTGGCTTTCCCGCTATGGAAAGACTCGGCATCGTCATATTTAGCAGGTATTACCAGCTTACCCGCCTTGTCAATAAATCCGAGTTTGCCATTGATTTGCACGAGCGCCAAGCCTTCGCAGAAAGAGGCATATCCATCATATTTGGCAGGTATTACCAATGTGCCTGACTTGTCGATATAACCTCGTTTGTTATTAATTCCCACAGCAGCAAGGCCTTCGCGGAAATTTTGAGCATAATCATATTTAGCTGGGATTGCCAGATTACCTGTCTTGTCAATAAAACCATATTGGCCATCGATTCTCACTATGGCCATACCATCGAAAAACGATTCGACCTCATCATATATGGCGGGAATTACCATGACACCCGTATTATCAACATAGCCCCATTTGCCATTTGTTTTTACCCGCACCAGGCCTTCTTGGAAAAAGTCGGCATCATCATAAATCGCGGTGATGACGATGGTGCCCGTCTTGTCGATAAACCCCCATTTGCCATTGATCTTAACCGCGGCCAGGCCTCCGCTAAACGTCCAGGCATTATCATATTTGGCAGGAATGACAATATTACCATTATGTTTGTAGCCATATTTTCCGGATACGGGATCCTTAAACCACTTGTACTTTTTGGTGAGGGCGATGTCGGCGGGGGTGGGGCCGGTGTAGACGGGGAGGGCCGTGAGGGAGCCGGTGAGGGTGGCGGGGGCGGATTCGGTGACGGTGGCGGTGACGGTGGCGGGGGAGTAGCCGGGCGCGGAGATGGTGACGGAGTGAGTGCCGATGAGTAGGCTGTCGAGGAGGAGAGGGGTGACGCCGGCGGCGCGGCCGTCGACGGAGACGGCGGCGTCAAGGGGCTTGTAGTCGATGCTCAGCATACCGGTGATGGGGGTGAGGGCGGGGATGGTGACGGTCCGCGACTCATTGTCGGAGAGGGTGATGGTCTGGAGGAAGGGGCTGTGGGCGTTTAGTCGTCCTTCGATGACATATGTGTCGGAGAACATCTCGCCGCTCCAACTGTCGGTGCCTTTGCGTTCGTCGTTGACGTAAATCTCTGTGCCGGGGGTTGTAGCGGCGATGGACAGATGCGGTTTGATGGACTGCAGTGTGACTGTGCGCGTCACTTTTTGGCCGGCGATTGTCACGGTCTCTTCGTAGGGCGCATAGCCGGTAGCCGTCACGCGGAAAGTGTGGGTGCCGGCATCCAGCAGCTTGCTTCCTCCGCCGTTCTCCAGGGGAAGCTCTTCGCCATCCAGGATTACGCGCGCGGAAACGGGCGTCACTTTCAGCGCCAGGAAGTTCAGCTTCTTGCGCTGCGGCGTAGCACCGTTCTGCGGTGCCTGCAGAGTGAGCACATACGTGACGCCGCCTTTTAGCGGTTCGGCAAAGTAGTACATAAAGGGCAGGAACGAGCGCGAGAGAATCTGCACCTGCTTGGTCCCGTCGGTGAGGTATATCCAGTATTCGCCGGGGTTTTCCACGGGTTCGCCGATGAGGTTGCCCTTGAAGGCGACATCGTCGGCGATGACGCGCACTTTTACGACAGCACATTTCTCGCCGTGGAGGTCGAGGCGCGAGTGCTGTTGGGCGGTGACGTCCATGGGCACCGGCTCAAAGCTGTCGACCTCAGCCTTCTGAGCCATGGCGCTTAACGTGGTCAGAGCAACGATTATCAGTGTCAGATAAAGTCTTTTCATGAGGAAGCGTGTGGATTATGCTGCAAAGATAGCATTTGTTTGGGTGATGAGCAAGGGTGGGGAGGGAGAATATGCAGGCGCCCCCGCAGGGGGCTCGGGGGGAGCCGGATGCGGGGGCGGTATGGAGGGGGAATTAAGCGGGTGGAATCCGCTTGGGGGATTCAGAATGTGAACAGGGAGTGGGATTAGGGGATGAGGCGGCGGGTGATGTGGCCGGGAGCGGAGATGAGGTAGAGCTGGCCGGCGGGAACGGCGACGGTGGCGTCAGTGGCGACGGTGGCGCTGTGGTAGACGGTGCCGTCAATGCCGACGATGGTGACGGGCGTGGGCTCGGCTACGCTTACGGTGATTTCGCCGGTGGCAGCGGTGTAGACTTTCCAGGTGTTGCTGTCGGAGGCGAGGCTCTCGGCGCCGCTGCTGTCGCGGGTGGCCATGATGTTGTCGATGTGCACGCGGCCTCCGTTGCCGGCGGCTTTGGTGATGCGGATGCGGCCGTTGGAGACGTTGTTGAGCGTGGCTTTCACCATGGTGTACTCAGCGGGGGTGGTGGCGATGGTGTTGATGGTGACGGTGTGGACGGGCTGCCATGTGGCGCCCTGGTCGGCGGAGTACTCGAGGGTGAGGGTGGCGTCAGCTTCGGAGGCTTTGTTCCACTTGGTGGCGTAGAAGGTGATGGTGCTGTTGGGGAGGATGCGGTCTTCCTGCATCTCCACGTTGACGTCTTTGGTGGAGTCGCCGAGGCGCAGCGAGTATGTGCCGTCGTAGAACACTTGGTTGTCGGGCTGGGTCTGGAGGAGTGCCTGGGTGAGGGTCCATGTCGAACCGTTGCCGTTGTAAGTCTTTGTGGCATAGGCGTTCATGCCGGTGGCATCGGCTTCGAAGTCTTCCATGAAGTAGACGGTGTTGCCGGTGGAGGTGACTTCGCCCTGGAGGGTGACGGCGTCGTCGGTGAAGTCGCCGGTGACGGCGCGCAGCGATGAGAGGTATTCGCCGTCAACTTCGGTGGCGCCGAGGCGAACGTAGACCTGGCCGGCTTCGGCGGCAACGACTGCCTGGCGTGCCCAGTTGACGTTGTCGGCGGAGACTTCGAAGGGAGCCTGTACGGAGAATGTGATGTCGCCGGTGACGTTCTCGGTGAGAACGTCGATGCCGATTGACTCGGAGGGTTTGCCGGGCGTGGTGATCATGTGGGTGTCGTCGTCGATGATGTCATATTCGAAGACGGGTTTGAGGCGGTCGGTCGTTACGGCGATGATGTTGCTCTGAGTGGTGGCATTGGAGAGCGAGTACTCATAGCTGTGCTCAGGGCTGAGGCCGGTGACCTCGTAGGTGAGGGCCTCGGCGTCGACGTTGCGGGGATAGCCGGGGAGGCTGACGCCGTCGTCGGTGACGTCAAGGCGGTAGTATCCGCCGGGGAGTTCGTCGCCGACGTTCACCCAGCGAGCGGTAAACTCCTGAGCCTCAATGTTTTCGGCTTCGGCAGCGGGGAGGCCGTCCAGGGCTTTGCCCTCGAGGGTGACGGTGTTGGTGACGGAGCCGGTGGTGAGTGTCAGCGTGCCTGAGTAGTTGCTCTGGTTGGGCACCATGAAGGTGATCTTGAGCAGAGCGCCGGCCGAGTCTTCTTCATTAGCGGCGGCAGCGGCGCGCGAGGGGGCCTTGGCGGCGGCTGAGCCGTTGGCGTTTACGGCATCGGCGTCGAGCCATTCGGCGGAGGCGTTGAAGCCGTTGCCCTGGACTGAGACGGAGACATTGTCCTTGACGGAGGCGCCTTTCACGGCCACGATTTTCTCATTGGTGGCGCCGGTTGCTACGGTTCCGAAGTTGAGGGTGGCGCCGTTGGCAGGCTGAGAGATGACTGTCGACTTGGGAGCGGAGGCCGACCAGGGTGTGGTCTTCTTTGAGCCC
This sequence comes from Bacteroidales bacterium, assembly GCA_004552485.1. Lineage (GTDB taxonomy): Bacteria > Bacteroidota > Bacteroidia > Bacteroidales > Muribaculaceae > CAG-873. The sequence goes on from SFOH01000013.1 coordinate 28,976, forward strand.
CAGATGTAGTCGGCGAGGTCGGGATAGTCGATGAAGGGGTTGCGGTTCTTCTGGATGCCATATACGGCCTCCTGACGGGTGGTCTCCTTGGTGGAGACGGGGTCGAGGGCGTTCCAGTTCAGGAGCATATCCTGGGCCCATGTTGCGAAGGCGGGGTAGGTCGTCTTGTTGAGCATGTCGGAGGTCCAGCCGGCAACCTTGGTGTTGTAGGCGGTGACCATGTAGAAGTAGCTGCGTGCGAAGTCGCCCTTGTAGTCGTCATCGGGCTCCCAGACCGTGCCGGTGTAGCCCGAGAGGGTGCTCTTGCCGAGTTTGCCCTTGGCGGAGACGGAGTTCTTGGAGGCGACGTATGTGCCGTTCTTGCACTCGCCGAAGGGGGCGTTGCCGCGCTGGTTGTTCACGAAGCCGTCGGTGGGATAGATGTGGAAGAGGTCGGTGTACATGGGCGTGGCGTCCTTGAACCAGCTCTTGGGGAAGGAGTGCTCGCGGTTGTAGCATACGCCGATTGATGTGTAGTTGCCGCACTGGTCGGTCTTGTAGGTGAACTCTTTGGTGGAGTACATGTCCCAAATCTTCCCGTTCGACTTTGTGTCGGTCTTCTGATAGGACGTCCAGAGCTTGGCGTAGGAAACAGAGGTGTGCGAGGCAACGATTTTGCAAAGGGCTGAGAGCAGCTCCTTGCCGCATTTGCCCTCGGCGGCGCTGTAATATCCGGAGGGGATGTTGTTGTTGGTGGCGCCGGTCTGCGAAGTGCCGGTGCTGCCGCCGCCGGAGGGTGTCGTCGGGTCGTCGCTCTCGGGCTGGGCCGTCGAGCCGGCGCCGCTGACGGTTGCTTTCAGCGCGATTTTGCGCGTCGAGGAGCCGTTGGTGAGCGTGAGAGTGCCTTTGAAAGTGCCGGCCGAGGCGCTGTTGAAGATGAGCTGGAGCTGAGCGCCGGTCGAGGAGTTGACCTTTGAGGCGCTGAGAGATGTCGTGCCGGTGCGGAATCCGGTGCCGGTGACTGCAACGGTGATAGCCTCGGTGAGGCCGGTGCCGATGACGGGCACGTATGTGGTCTTGTTCTTGCCGGCGGTGACGGTTCCGAAGTCGACGGTAGAGCCGGCGGCAGGACTGGTGATGCCGGCGGTGACGGGCGTTGAGCCGCCGCCGGAGACGGTGGCCTTGAGGTTAACCTTGATGGTTGTCGAGCCGTTTTTGAGGGTCAGTGTGCCGGTGTAAGTATCGGCGGACGCACCCTTGAAGTTGAGCTGGAGGGTAGCGCCGGTGGTCGAGTTGACCTTTGAGGCGGAGAGTGATGTGGTGTTGGCTGCGAAACCGGTGCCGCTGACGGCCACGGAGACGGCGGAAGTGAGGCCGGAGCCCTTCACAGCAACCTGCATGGTCTTGGTGGTGCTGGCCGAGACGGTGCCGAAGTCGACGGTAGAGCCGTTTGCGGGACTTGTGATGCCGCCGGTCGAGGGCGTAGATCCGGAGACGGTGGCCTTGAGGTTAACCTTGATGGTTGTCGAGCCGGTCTTGAGGGTCAGCGTGCCGGAGTAGCTGCCGCCGGACGCGCTCTTGAAGTTGAGCTGGACGGTGGCGCCGGCCGTTGAGTTGACCTTTGAGGCGGAGAGGGAGGTGGTGTTGGCGGTGAATCCCGTTCCGCTGACGGCGACGGAGACAGCCTCGGTGAGGCCGGTGCCCTTCACCACTACCGACATGGTCTTGGTGGTGTTGGCGTCGACCGTGCCGAAGTCGACCGTGGAGTTATTGGCCGGCGAAGAAATGGATGCCGATGTCGAGCTGCCGCCTGAGTAGTCGGAGACGGAGACATCGTCGATGAGGGCGCGCTTGCCGGCTGTCTGCAGGAATTTGATGCGCACGTTGCCGGAGGCGTTGACATTGACGGAGTATTTCGTGTAGGTCATCGAGGAGATGGTGACCTTTCCGGCCGTCGTCCAAGTCGAGCCGCTGTTGGTCGAATACTGGACGGCGACAGTGGCCTCGGCCTCGGAGGCGCTCCACTTGCGGCCATAGAAAGTGACCGTGCCGGCGCCGCCGCTCTTGTTGGCGTTCATGTTGGCGTAGGATGCGGCGGTGTTGCCCAGGCGCAGCGAGTTGTTGCCGCTGTTGCTGTTGGTTTTGTCGGCGAATACGCCGGCATCGGAGAGAGTCCATACGCAGGCGTCGCCCTGCACGGATGTTGTATTGTAGGAGCCGGTTGTCTTGGTCTCGAAGCCCTCGGTGAGGGTGGCCGCGACGGCGGTGGCCGACCAGGCTGTCAGAGCGAGGGCGGTCGCCATTAAACGGAATATCTTCTTCACGGTTTTGATTTTTATGCTATACTGTAATGGTTTGTTATCTTGGGAATTAATCGCAGCCGGCCCCCTCATGGCGCGGAGTGGCGGGAAGTGATGTCGGGTAATTCGGCTGTCTGGCGGGCAAATTTAAAAGCTTGTTTGGTAAATAAAAAGCAGGAAGATTTTTGCTGACAAAGCAAAAGGATTAGAGAATATTTGTCAGGGTAGCCGCAAAATTAATAAATTTCAAGGAAATAGACAATATTTTTACAGAAATTTTTTCTTGGGCCGGCGCTTGCAAGTGTGGATTTTTATGCGTAAATTTGCACATTACTCTATAAAAGCGGGCTGAGGCGGCCTTCCGAGCCGCTGAGTGCCGGCCTTTCTACGCGCCGAGCCCGACGGCCTCATGCCCCCAATCAAACCACTCTCCCGGGCCACATAAAACATTATCATGTTCGAGTTCACCATCAAGGACGCAATAGACATTCTGGTAGTCGCCGTGCTGCTCTACTATGTCTTCCGCCTCATGAAAGAGAGCGGCACGCTGTCCATTTTCTACGGCGCGATGGTGTTCATCGTCATCTGGCTGATAGCCAGCGAGATATTCAAGCTGCGCCTCATCGGCTCGATCCTCGACAAGTTCATGAGCATCGGCCTGCTCATCCTCGTCATCCTCTTCCAGGATCAGATCAAGCGGTTCCTGACGGAGATGGGCTCGCGGCGACGGTTCGGCCTCCTGCGCAAAATGCTGCGCCACAAGGACGAGGAGGCCTTCGACGTGCGCCGCATCGTGATGCCCATCGTATATGCCTGTATGTCAATGTCTAAGAGCAAGACCGGCGCGCTCATCGTGGTGCAGGGCACCATCCCCCTCGACCAGTACGCCCGCTCCGGCGACATCATCAACGCCGAGGTGAACACCCGCCTCATCGAGAACATCTTCTTCAAGAACTCGCCCCTCCACGACGGCGCCATGATCATCAGCGGCAACCGCATCGTCGCCGCCGGCTGCATCCTCCCCGTCAGCCACGACACCAGCATCCCGCGCTCGCTGGGCCTGCGCCACCGCTCGGCCCTGGGCATAGCGCAGGCCACGGACGCCATGGCGGTCGTCGTCTCCGAGGAAACCGGCAAAATCTCCGTGGCCTACCGCGGCAAACTCGACTCGCGCCTGAGCTCCACAGACCTCGAGCAGCGTCTCACCGAAATGCTCATTCAAAACATGGACTAACCCCGCGCCGCCGCTGATTCACAATACTTTACACAAAGCAGCATAACCAAATCACAACAAATCAATCAATACTCAAAGAACTTCAATGAAAAAAAATCTGACACTGCTCCTGGCAGTCATGGCGCTCACGCTGAGCTCAGCGGCCCAGATTGTCACGACCTCTCCGGCCATCCTGCAGGAGAGTAGCAAGAACGTGGTGCTCACCTACCACGCCGACTCGCCGCTCGGCAACAACGGACTCAAGGGCAACACCGCCTCCGACCCCGTCTACGCCCACATCGGCTGCGTCACCAACAAGAGCAACGGCGGATGGGTCTACGCACCCACCTGGAAGGACAACTCCGCCAAGTACAAACTCAACTATGTCGCGGCCAACACCTGGACGCTGAACCTCGGCGACATGCGCACCTACTTCGGCATCAAGGACGCCTCCGAGCACATCGAGAAACTCGCCATCGTCTTCCGCAACGGCACCGCCTCGAAAGAGGGTAAGACCAAAGAGGGCGGCGACATCTTCGTGGAAGTCGTTCCCGAAGGTTTCCAGATGATTTTCTCCACCAACGCCACCTCCACCATCCTCAACTCCGCCGCCACCCTGAGCTTCACCGCCGTGACCTCGCAGGCCGCCAACATCTCCATCACCGTTGACGGCAAGAGCATCGCCAGCGCCAGCGGCAAGACCGAGCTGACCGCCTCGCACAAGTTCAGCACCCACGGCAGCTTCGACGTCGTGGCCACCGCCACCGCCAACGGCCAGACCCTCACCCGCAGCCTCAACGTGGCTTATCCCGGCCAGTCTACCGCCGGCACCTATCCCGGCGGCGTGCCCAAGATGGGCGCCGTGAAGAACGCCGACGGATCCGTCACCTTCTGCCTCGCCGCTCCCGGCAAGCAGAGCGTCGTGCTCGTGCCCTCCTGGGACGACTACAAGGTGTTGGACAAGAACATCATGAAGTACCAGGACTACAACGGCCAGCGCTACTTCTTCACCACCGTCTCCGGCCTCGACAACAACACGGACTACCCCTACTACTTCCTGGTGGATGCCAAGTACAAAGTGGGCGACCCCTATGCCCACCTGGTCCTGGACAACTACTCTGACCGCTACCTGGACAAGAGCATCTGGCCCGATATGCCACAGTATCCCTACGACAAGTTCGACGATGTGTGCCTGGCCGTCTATAACGGCTCGGCCGACTTTGACTTCCACTTCTCCGACTTCAAGATTCCCGACCACAAGAACCTCGTCATCTACGAGATGCTCTTCCGTGACTTCACCGGCACCGAAGGCGCCGCCAACGGCGAAGGCACCATCCGTAAGGCCATCGAGAAGTTCGACCACATCAAGAGCCTCGGCGTCAACGCCGTCGAGCTCATGCCCGTCATGGAATTCAACGGCAACAACTCGTGGGGCTACAACACCAACTTCTACTTCGCCCTCGACAAAGCCTACGGCTCGCCCCGCGACCTGAAGGAGTTCGTCGAGCTCTGCCACCAGAACGGCATCGCCGTCATCCTCGACATCGTCTTCAACCAGTCCGACGGTCTCCACCCCTGGTACCGCATGTACGACATCTCCTCCAATCCCTTCTACAACCAGACAGCACCCCACTCCTACAGCGTCCTCAACGACTGGAAGCAGGAGAACACCCTCGTGCGCCAGCAGTGGAAAGACTGCATCAAGCACTGGATGACCGTCTACAACGTCGACGGCTTCCGCTTTGACCTCGTCAAGGGCCTCGGCACCTCCTACGGCTCCAACACCGACGCCTACAACTCCTCGCGTGTGGCCGTCATGAAAGACCTCCACTCGGCAATCAAGGCTGTGAAGGCCGACGGCATCCACATCAACGAGAACCTCGCCGGCAATCAGGAAGAGAACGAGATGGCCGCAGACGGTCAGCTCAACTGGGCCAACATCAACAATCACGCATGCCAGTACGCCATGGGTTATGCCGCCGATTCTCGCCTCAACCGCTTCTATTCGGCCGACGACTCCCGCACAGACTGCTCCACCGTCGCCTACGCCGAGAGCCACGACGAAGAGCGTATGGGCTTCAAGCAGAACGAGTATGCACCCGCAACCGTCAAGGGCAATACCGAAATCTCAATGTGGCGCCTCGGCTCCGTGGCCGTGCAGATGCTCATGGTTCCCGGTCCCAAGATGATCTGGCAGTTCGGCGAACTCGGTGCTGATCAGACCACCAAAGACTCCGGCGGCGGCAACGACACATCGCCCAAGAAAGTCATCTGGAGCTACAAGGACAACGTCGACCGCAAGGCTCTGTTCGACACCTACCGCGCCATGGGATGCCTGCGCCGCGACAACCCCGAGATGTTCAACGGCACAGCCGGCTACACTCAGACCAACCTGAACCAGAACAACATCTCCAGCGCCCGCACCATCCGCCTCGTCAACGGCAACAAGGAGATCATCGCCTTCATCAACCCGAACACCACCACCTCGCGCCATCTCACCGTCTCCAGCGCTTCCTCAGCTCTGAAGAAGGCCAACAGCCAGCTCATCATCGCCAGCAAGAACTTCAACCCGACGCTGACCGACACCGCCTCCGGCGTCAGCTGCCGCGTTCCCGGCAACGGTTATGCCGTTTATGCCACCACCAACATCGCCGGCGTTGACGACATCATCGTCGACGGAGGCGCCAACGGCGAGGCTTCGGCTGTTGCCATCGGCGGTACCGGCGAAATCATCATCATCGGCGACTACGAAAACGTTGCCGTCTACAACATGTCGGGCGCCCTCATGCCCTCGCTCCGCGTGAACGCCGGTCTCTACATCGTCAACATCGACGGCGTGGCCTCCAAGGTCCTCGTCCGCTAATCCCCGCCGTGTTCAGGGCCCGCAGCCCTGAATCATGAAAAACGAGAGGCTGTCTAACAACCAAAGTTAGACAGTCTCTATTTTATACACAAAATCTGAAGATTTAGGCTGCATTTGCCACTACTGATATAAATTTTTATATTACTGTCCGCTAAACTTTTTTAGAATCTAAAAAATTAGGGCTGGCACCTATTGCAGGAGTCAGCCCTAAATGGTTACTTTGCTTTTGCGACAAAA